>JAMBLH010000192.1 GCA_023336875.1 Actinomycetes bacterium | reverse complement strand
ATAATTGCGCGCTGCGACGAGACAATCCTGGTCATGAGCACGTACACGGCCATTCCTGCGGCCGAGAGGAAGAGGATCGGGAATGCAACGGCCATTTCGCCGAAACCCTCGACATCGAGCTGCAGTGTTGCGTTTGATGGCTGATCGGCTTGTGTGAGGATGCTTGTTGCTCCTGCTCGGGTGGCAGCGTCGTGAACAGCGGCGTCGACATCTTGCGTAGCGACATCATCGTCATAGAGCACGAGCGTCTCGCGGGCAGACACGGAAGATGGCAGTTGTGAGACGAGGGACTCGTCGACGAAGAACACTCCGAACTGCTCGGGATCCGAGAACACCTCCTGCGTGCTTGGCGCTGGCCATATGTACTCGGCCGAAGCTGCGATTCCTGAAATGGTGAACTCCTGACCCGGACCAACAACGACCTCGAACGAGTCGTCGATATCGAGGTTGAACGTCCTGGCGATATGAACCTCTGCCAGCGAGTCAAAGGCACCTTCAGAGGAGAGGTAGGCGCCCTTCTGAACGTCGATCTTGTTCACCTCAGGCTGGTCGTCCGACGGCATGCCGATGAGGCGGCCACGGAGGGTGTCGGGTCCGATTGTGACGGGGAGGTCGGCTGTGTGTCGCACCGTGATCGCTTGGACACCATCGATGGCGTCAAGTATTGCGGGGAGGGAGTCGTCTCCGCCGGTGATAGTCATATCCGCAAAGGCGAGCCGGTCGTAGGTCTGTTCGTAGCTGGCTGTGAGGTTCAGATACGAGTCATACGTGGCTGCGAACATAATTACGCCGATGGCCACCGTCGCGCCCACCGCGAGGAACTGCCACCGCTGGCCCTTCATATCTCTGCGGCGCTTGTGGGCGAGAATGCTCACCAGCGGAGATCGGACGCGGAGGTCGGGTCCTCGTTCACGACGTCGTCGACGATCCTGCCGTCACGGAGCTGGATAACCCTGTCGGCCATCTCCGCGATCGTTGAATTGTGCGTGACGAGGAACACGGTCCTGTCCTCGCCCTCCGTGGTGGACTTGAGCAGATCAAGGATCGTTCGTCCCGTTTCGAGGTCGAGGGCTCCGGTCGGTTCGTCACAGAGAAGGAGCGGAGGATACTTCACGAGGCTGCGCGCGATGGCAACACGTTGCTGCTCTCCTCCCGATAGCTCACCGGGAAAATGTTCGAGCCTGTCGGCAAGACCGACACCGTCGAGCACGGTGTTGGACCGCGATTCGGCATCGGCGCCAGTGATCTCTGCAATGATGGCGACGTTCTCCTCAGCTGTCAGCGTCGGGATCAGGTTGTAGAACTGGAAAACGAAACCGACGGTCGATCGCCGATACTCGGTCCTCTCCGCTTCGGACATGCCAGCGAGTTCGATCCCATTGACGGTGAGGCTGCCCGATGTCGAAGGCTCAAGGGCACCGATCTGGTTGAGGAGCGTTGTTTTGCCTGATCCCGACGGACCAAGGAGAACGACGAACTCCCCGGCGTTGATGGAGAACGACACGGTGTCAAGAGCCTCGACTGCTGTGTCTCCCTCTCCGTAGACCTTGGATAAGTCCCTGGCCACGACGATCGGATCTGTCACTATCTTCTCGTTTCGCTCGCTCTTGTGGTTGCAACCAGTATTGTAGTGACTATAAAAGACTAGAGGAGTGCGGTGACCCCACTGAATCGCAGAGAGCAGAAAAAGAAATCGACCTTTGCGGAAATCGTCGATGCCGCATCGACGATGTTCGCGGACATCGGGTACGAGGCCACGGCGATGGAAGCGATTGCTGAGTCCTGCGCCATTTCGGTCGGCACGGTGTACAACTACTTCGGAACGAAGAGCGCAATTCTCGCGACGATCGTGACAGGAGAGATCGACGAGATCATGAGCGAAGCGGGCGAGAGACTTGATCTCGACACAGGAAACCCGGTTGATGCGCTGATGCCAGTGCTTGAGATTTATCTCGACCAGATGACCAGCTATGGGTCGGTCCTACTCAAGGAACTGTTCCGAGCCGGCTTCGATCCGGCGCAGACGGAGCTGCTGGCTGATTTCGTGTCCGTGGACGAGCGAGTGGTGGCTCATCTGGGTGAGTCGTTGCGAGCGATGAGGGCTCGTGGGTTGCTGTCACCCGAGGTCGACGTCGACGCTGCGGCGTTTCTCGTGTACTCGATCGTCGCAACCGCCTTGATGGTGTTCACCTCGATACCCGATACGACGCCTGCTGAGGTCCGATCGGCATGCGAGAGTCAGGTGAGAATTGCGTTCGAGGGATTGGGCGCCCGATAGGTCCGAGCGGGGACGAGGTAGTGTCACCACCTATGATCGATTTCCAATGGCCCTCAGTTCTGGGTCCTTTGACGAACGGCGACGGTATCGGCCGCGACCTGGCCGCAGCTGCCGTCGGCGAGATAATGGATGGCAGGGCCACTGACGCACAGATAGCTGCCTTCCTTGTTGCACTTCGCACCAAGGGGGAGTCTGTAGAGGAGATGGCAGGCATGGTTGATGCGATGATGGCCGCCGCAGTCACCGCTGACATCGATCACCCTGTGGTCGACATTGTTGGAACGGGAGGCGATGGCTTCGGAACATTCAACATCTCGACGACCGCGGCTTTCATCGCATCAGGCGCTGGCGTGAAAGTGGCGAAGCACGGAAACCGTGCAGCGTCCTCCAAGACCGGGTCCGCAGACCTGCTTGAGGCACTTGGCATGGATCTCGAGATGGGCCCCGAACGCGTCAAGGCGATGATCGAAGACACCGGTTTTGGGTTCTTCTACGCACCGCGGTACCACCCGGCGATGCGCCACGTCGGTCCGGTGCGCAGGGAACTTGGCGTCAGGACGGTGTTCAACTTTCTCGGTCCGCTCTGCAACCCGGCCTCTGCGCTGATGTCCGTTGGAGTCTCCGACCCAAAGATGGCGCGCCTGATGATCGATGTGTTGGCGACCAGGGGGGTCGACCGGGCGTTTGTCGTCCATGGAGAGGATGGCTTGGACGAGGTCACGACAACGGCTCCGACACGAATCTTCCGCCTGCTCGATGGCGAGGTCACTGAAGCGGAATTCACGCCTGAAGACTTTGGTGTGCAGAGGGCAGAGATCAAAGACCTTGTGGGTGGTGACGCGGCGGAGAACGTCGCGATCACAAGGGCCATACTCGCGGGCGAACCCGGTCCGAAGCGCGATATTGCGCTCGTGAACGCTGCGCCGGCGATCGTCCTTGCTGAGCTTGCGGTCGGATTCGTCGATGCCATGGACCTCGCAGCGAAATCGGTCGACAGTGGAGCTGCGGCCGCGGTGCTCGACTCCGCAGTTCGCTTTAGTTGATCGCTTCCGTATTTTGGAAATTGCTGTAGCGTTGCAGCAATGAACCGACTCATCTTGATTCTTGTGGCGTTCGCTCTGGTTGTTGCTGCGTGCAGCGGAGCTGCCGAGGGAAGTTCTGATTCTGGCACGGTCGGCGCAGCACCTGAGGAGTCCGCCGCGCCAGACTTTACGCTCGCCCTTGAACCGTCCGGCGAGTTTGTCCTCAGCCAGGAAGTGAAGCCCGTTTACATGATCTTCTGGGCGGAATGGTGAAGCGTATGCCGACGGGAGTTGCCCGTTATTGATGAGGTGGCGAACGACTACATCGATGACGTCACGTTTGTCGCCATTGCAGGGCGCGGCGATCTCGGTGCGACCCGCGACGAAGCGCTGCGTCTGTTCTCGGACAACATCAAGTGGGGTCTCGATGACAGTATCTGGGACCTCTATGGCGTACCTGGTCAGCCTGCCAGTGTTCTCATCGTGGATGGCGTGGTCGTCGATGGATGGTTTGGGGCCATTGGGGACAGTGCACTGAGGGAGCGCCTAGACAATCTGGTCTCTCTCAGCTCCTGAAACCCGTCTTGTCGGATTACGTCTGGGATCGCTGTCGGAGGATCGACCAGGTCGCAACTCCAAATCCCGTGACCACGGCACCGACATAGAGCCAGATCGGCCCACCTGTGAGCGAGATACGAACCGGTTCGGTCACAAGCATTGCGCCGCCAGCAGCCGCGAGGGAGAGACCTGCGGGTGCTCCACGAGGCGGACGACCCTTCTGTTTCCATGTTGCAATGGCGAACGCCGCCACGACATAGAGAGCAGCTGCGTACAACTCAACTGGGTGACGTGTGATGTCGCTCCCCTGTACGGTCTGCGCCCAGGGGAGATCGGAGACCGTTCCAAGCCACGAACCGGTCACAAGCGCTCCGACATGCCAGCCAGCGAGTCCTGCCAGGACCGAGGGTCCTATGGCATCCGCTGAGGACAAGAATGACTTCCTTGCGAGGAAGCCGAACATCAGAAGCGCTGCAACTGACGCACCAGCGGTGGACACGCCTGAGCGCACGAGGATGATCTGTGCCGGATCGGCTATGGGATTGATCCCCACCTGTGCCATCGCAACCAGGCGACCTACAACAAGACCAACAGCACCCGATGTGAGCCCTGCATCCCACAGGTCGAGTGCGCAGCCCGCGGCATTGCCGCGCTTTGCCTCCCATCTGAGCATGAGCCAGAATCCGCTGACGCCAAGAGCAGCTGCTCCGAGCAGGGTAAATTCCATTAGCGCTTGATCTCGTCGAGATAGAAGGCAAGCGTGGGCTCATCGAGAATCCCCCTGTGGACTTGCACAAGGGAACCGGCAGAGTCGTAGAAGAACGTGACGGGAAGGCCGCGACCGCCGCCCAGCTCGAACGTGATCGCCCCGGACGAATCGGCGTAGTGAGTCATAGGTACACCTGTGAACGCCTCGCCGATGAACGCTGCGGCATTGCCAGGGTTGTCCTTCGTGTTGAGCATGATGAATTGCACATCTTCGTTCGTCTCAGCGGCCGTTGAGAGAAGTGGTGCCTCTGATCGACACGGCGGACACCAGGCGGCCCACGAGTTGACCACGGTTGGATGTCCACTCGTGGTGATCTCGGATATGAGCGCTTCGTAGGTGACCGGTTCAGGCGCATCCCCAGGCACAGCCGCCGATGAGCTTGCGCACGCCGCGGTGACGAGTGCCAACGAGAGTGCTATTGGTAGAATTCGTGTGTGCATACCGCGGAGGGTAGGCGTGGATGCGCTCAACGAGTCTGATCGACACATGCGCCTTGGTACGGGATGGAACCGCCCGCGAAGGCGGTTCCATCCCGAGGGACTCGTGCACTAGGAGATGACGTCTTCTCCTCCGAAGGCCGTCTTCTTACGAGTAGCGAAAAGCGCTATCGAGCCAACAAGTACCAGTGCCAGGGCAATGACGGCAATCTGGTCGGATTCGATGCCCGTATTCGGCAGCGTTGCGACGACACCGAAGTCGGCGTCCAGGTAGCTCTGGTCCTCTGCGAGTTGCACTGTGAACGACCCTGCCGTTGTTAGCTTGAGGTCACCCTCAGACGGCTTCGGAAGCGAACTCATGATGACTTCAACCTTGTAGGTTCCAGCATCAAGTGCTGCGAAGAGATACAACCCGCTTGCATTTGTCGTCGTGTCGGCAGTGGAACCGTCAGGGAGAGTCAGTCGCACCGTGGCTCCTGCGATTCCCTTCTCCCCGTTGTCCTGCTTGCCGTTCGCGTTGTCGTCTGACCACACCGTGTCGCCGATCGTTGCAGATGCGCCCACATTCTGTCCGAAGTAGTGGGACGGGTCAGTGGCTGAGACGGTCGATCCGTCGCCGTTGTTGTCGACTGCGGTGCCGACGTTTGCGTACTGACCAGCAGTTGCAATGCCGGT
>JAMBLH010000191.1 GCA_023336875.1 Actinomycetes bacterium | reverse complement strand
TTCGTCATACGTTCCGAACCCACACACCAGCCAACCTCCGAGTCGTACTACGTGCTACGTACTTCGTCATACGTTCCGAACCCGCTCGCGCCTCACCCGATGGAGACTTTGATCTGGGTGATACGGTGGCCTTCGACAGAGAGAGCCATCAGGGTGACCCCATCGACATCAACTGTGTCGCCAACTGAAGGGACCTCGTCGATGATTCCAATCAGCAGCCCCGCGATCGTGTTCCAGTCCCCGGCGGGCAACTCGATGTCGAGAGCGCGTTCGACATCTGCAACGTGGACCGAACCAGGCATCGTCCATGTTCGTTCACTGATCTCTGTGATCCCGCCCACCGGCACTTCGTCATCGTCTGATATCCGACCGACAAGGCGTGTCACCACGTCCTCGATGGTCACGATTCCCGCTGTCCCACCGAACTCATCGACAACAACGACGAAGTGGATCCGCTCACGCTGCATGTCGCCGAGCACGTCCACCACCGCTCTGGATTCGGGCACGATGAGGGGTGGCGATGCCAGGTCGAGAGCTGGGCGGTCCGGGTCGTCAACCACGACCGCAGCAAGGTCGATGATGGCAACAACACCAACGATCTCGTCAAGATCCTCGGCGTAGATCGGGATGCGTCTGTGACCGCTCGCGACGGCAGTGTCGAGCGCATCCTCCACCGTCGTCGTTGCGGGTACGGCCACAATGTCAGGCCTCGGGACGTAGATCTCATCGACGAACCGATCTCCGAGGTCGAACACACGATCGATGAGCCTGCGATCAGTCTCGTCGATAGTTCCCGTATCTGCCGCCTCGGCAGCGAGTTGTAGCAGCTCTTGCTCCGTGGGAGCAGCAGGCGAGGCCACAGCAGTGCCGGGAGCCTGGATGTTCGCGATCCACATGAGGACGGCCACGACCGGCCGCAGAAGGAATACCAGAAACGTGAGCAGCGGTGCCGTGGCGTATCCGACCCGAACGGGGTGCGCGACCGCGTACGTCTTGGGAAGCGCCTCGGTATATATGAACAAGATGATCGTGAGGATGATCGACGCAATGGTTACGCCGAGCGACCCGAACAGGCGCTCTGCAAGGAGACCCACGATCGCTGCGGCCGATATCTGGACAAGGAGGACGACGAGCAGCACGGTGTTGAGTGTGCGAGGAAGGTCATCGAGGACGCGCACAAGCGTTCTCGCCCTCTTGCGACCGCTCTGCGCATCGATCTCGACTCGGACGAGCGGAACGCGTAGGATCGCTGCCTCTGCAGCCCCAAGCACAGCAGCCGCGACGATCAGAGCCACGAGCGCAGCGACGAGCCACGCGTCAACGTTATCCACGCCTCTATTGTCTCATGTTTCTTCTCGACTGCTGGCGTTTGTCCGTGGCCGCCCTGTTGGATTCGCAAGTCGTCAGCGTGTGTAGTGTTGTGCATTCGCACAGTCGGCGGGTTCAGGTGCTCCATGCGCGTGATCGGCTGGTGTCTGGGATGTGAGGGAATGGAACATGGAGACAGATCACGTACAACGGAATCGTGCGCGGGGCCTGTATCACGCTGGTCTCGACCACGACTCGTGCGGTATCGGGTTCGTCGCCGACATCAAGGGGCGCAAGAGCCATTTGATCGTCGACCAGGGACTCACCGTGTTGGCGAACCTCACCCATCGTGGTGCCGTCGGGGCTGACCCACTCGCCGGCGACGGTGCAGGCATGCTGCTCCAGATCCCTGACCGGTTCTATCGCGAAGAGATGGCCGCCTGCGG
>JAMBLH010000190.1 GCA_023336875.1 Actinomycetes bacterium | reverse complement strand
CTGGCGCACCTTGCGCGCCGTCGATAGCTTCATGGCGGGCCGCTGAGACCTACAAGAACTTCGTCGAGGTCGGCGTGGTCACCAGCGAATGTTTCCTTATCGATATAGAGCAGTTCATCTCCCGGTGCCATGATGAGTGTTGCTCCCAGTTGGGTGGGGCGGCGCCCGAGACGGCGCTGACGATTCCCGCCCGCGAGTGATCTCGCACTCGCAAACCATGCGTCCGGCTTGATCAGCGACGTGGCGCCGAGGCTGTTCATCTCGACGATGTCAGCAGCAATCCTGTCCTCATCCAGGAGGACCTTGAATGGCACGGATTCATCCTCGATGAACGCATTCGCGTATCGGGGATCACCGGTGCCTATGGCTGTCACGCCTGCTCCGGTGCCTGTGATCTCCTCATATCTATCTCGAACCTGACCGGCTCGCTCGCGGCAGGTCAGTCAGCCGAAGTGTCTCAGGAACAAGAGCAGGTGGCGATCGTCGGACCACAAGTCGCCGAGTCGATGCAGGGTGCCATCGGGATCGGGAAGAGAGAGATCGGCAAGGGCCGCAGTGTCAAATGTCAGGAGAACCTCCGCCCCCGAGTATGGCCGGGTCCGGGCACGAGCGATTCGTTCAGTCCTCGATCGCCATGACGTCGTAGCCGCCCTCTCCATCGTGGATCACGAGGACATGGCGGTGAGTCAAGCGTTGGAGTGTTTCAAGTGCCTCATCGAGAGTCTCGCCAGATGAACCTCCTGGGACGACCGATACGGACCTCACGTTCGCGCCGATGCGATCTTTGATCGCCTGGGGGAGTGGCGTGTCCGTTGCCGATATCAACAGCACCTCGTCAACGACATACGACGGAGTGTCCGGTGTCACTGCCCTGTCCTCGCGGAATACGGCGAAGTGGTACCAGGCGAGTGCGCCTGCCGTGGTCAACAGGGCAAGTGCCACCGCGGAACTGTCGAGCGTGTTGGCGCCAAGGGATCCCTCGAGTCCGTCCTTGACAACGATGAACACGATAACGATGAGGCTCACGACAGCAATGATGCCCGCAATGCCCAAGACCCCCAAGATGTAGATACGTCGTGGGATCGAGTGCAGTTCGCCCGCGGGCTCCGATCGGCGATAGCGCTGGATGGTTGACCAATAGTGCCACCACAGGGGAACGCCGATCAGTAGCAGGGTGAGAGCAGCCGAGATGGCGCTGCCGGAGTCCGTAACGGTGCTCGCTGCTCCGCTGATACCGATGAGCGCAACTGAGATGAGGGTCGTCAATCCAGCCGCTGCGACGACGAGGCCAGCAGCGGAGAGGAGATAGTCATATACGCGGTCGACTTCTCCACGAGGCCGCTCTTCTCTCTCTCCGAGTACATGTGCGTGGTACGCCCATGCACCGGCGCCGATCAGGAGTGAAGCAACGGCGCCGGGGAGAATATCGAAGTGGACCGCAGCTGAGCTGGACGTGTTGCCGAGGAACCATTCGAACACGCTGAAGAGAATGATTCCTGTGCCAACGATGGCCGAGATGGCGCTGCCCATGACGCCGATCAGAAGTGTGTAGCCAAGCCACCACGACGTCCTTTGGCTGTCACGGGTATGGCGGAACCAGTACCACCACCACACGGGGACCCCGACGACGAGGATCATGGCTGGACGAAGGAGATCCTCGGTGCCTCCACGCGTAATAGTCTCGAGCAAGAGGCTCTCATAGATGCCGGAGAGCATGGCCGTGACAGTTGCGATTGCTCCAACGAACGACCAGATGAGGCCAGCGGCCGAACCCACAAGAAGCTGGAATTGGCCGTGGTTCCTCGGTTGACGTCCTTCGGCCACCCACCAATGCGCCACCCACACCCCACCCCAGATGACAGCGTTGATGGCGAGTGTTCGATCCAGTCCCTCGCCGGAGACGAGCTCTGCCAACATCCCACCGAAGAGCGCCATCGTCGCAAGGAGTGAGCCAATGAGAGCGACCGTGAGGTAGAAGGCCCATCCAAGGGACCCCTGCTCCTTCGGATCGGATCTGAGCAGGCGTACTGTGTACAGCGCCAGACCCAGATACACGGGTAGGCCGACGATCACGAAGGCAATGGAGCGCGCTACCGCGGCGCTGTCGTCGGTGATCTCGCCCGGTGTTGGCAGAGCGGCTTCAATAAGGCCAGCGACGCCGATGGCGACGAGCAGGAGCATCACCAGCATGATCGTGTAGACGAAGAACCTTCTGATGAGGGTTCCGACGCTCTCGGTGGAGGCCTTGCCCCGGCCTGACGCGAGTTTCACGATGAGTACGATCACGCCGACCATGACGCCCAGTTGGATAAGGGACGCGAGAATTCCGAACAGGATTCCGGCCATCAGCCGTCCTCCTTATTACAGGGGTAGGCGTCCATCGGCCAAGTCAGCTTTGAGATCAGCCAGACATCGCCTACACGTGCCATTTTGATCGATTCATCCTGGTCATAGGAACCGCCACCGAAGGGATCGTCGCCGTACGAGACCGTGATCGTGACACTGACCGTCGCCGTATCGCCGTCGATCTTCGTATCGGTGATAACGACACGATTCGCGGACTCGAAATCGCGGTACTGCCATTCGCCGTCGCAGAATTCTTGGAGGTCCTCTGTTAGAAAGCTGGTCGCGAGATCCTCGTCACGGTCTTCGATCGCTTGGAAGTAGCCCTGAGCAGTGCCTTCAGGGCTGTTGGGGTCAAGTTGGGTTGGTGCCCGCAGAGCAAAGAAGACCGATACGGCGACCAGGACGGCGACCGACGCACCGACAACGACGAGAATGATGTTGCTTGTTTCGCCGCGTTCCATCGGAACCATTGTCTCGCGGTATTGGAGTGCTGTCGATAGGGATGAATCCCCATCACTTCAGGAGGACATCGAGCTCGTTGAGTACCGTCTCGAGAGGCGGGTAGTCGCCGAGGCCACTGCCCTTGTAGACATAGGTAACGACTCCCTGTGCGTCAACGACACATACTCCAGGAACGTTCGAGTAGTGGCCGGTGATACGGCGCTGCCGATTCCCTGAGAGGAACGCCTTCAGATACCGCCACCATGCGGGCATATTGAGAACGAAGCAGGCAAACGATTGCTTCCTCAAACCGATCCTGTTGTTCACAAGGTGATCCGGGTCCAGAAGCAGTTGGAACGGCACTGTGGTGCTCATCAGATGCCCTGCCTGAGCCACCGATGCGGGGGCGATGCCGATCACTGCACCTCCTCTTGCTTCAATGGATTCGTGAACCGACGCCAACTGCGTCAGCATCTTGAGGCACGGCGGTCACCCAAAATACCGAGCAATCGCGACGACGGTGGGCACCTCGATGACCTCTTCGAGCACAACAGGATGGCCGGACGGATCCCCCACGACGATGTCACCAATCTGCATTCCTACGCTCTGCTCTACCGTCTAGCGTGTATGTTCCTACGCATTCTCGAAATCCCATTGATCCCTCGATGCCCGTGCCTCGTCGACGTTCACCCTTGCAAGCATGACGAATCCAACGATGAAGAACAGGGCGACGGATAGGATCGCGGTCCTGCCGGACCCCGTCGTTGCCGAAACGATGCCGAACATCAGAGGACCGATCCCTGAGAGCTTTGAGAACACGGAGTAGAAGCCGAAGAACTCGGCCGATGCCTCCTCAGGAATCATGGTGCCGTATAGGCTTCGGGAGAGTGCCTGCACACCTCCGAGCACGAACCCGATAACTGCAGCAAGTGCGAGGAAACCCGTCGAGCCACCCTCGGGAAGGAAGTACGCCATAACGGCGACACCAAGCCAGACAACCAACGAAATGAGTACCGACCGCTTCGGACCGATCCTCTTGGCAAGCGCGCCGAACATGAACGCGCCGCCGACAGCGATGAACTGCACGATCAGGAAGGCCATTGCAATTGTCTCGAGTTCGAGGCCAAGCGTGTCCTCCGCATAGGGCCCCGATACAGCAATCACCGTCCCGATACCTGAGTTGTAGACGATGAACGCGAGAATGAACAACAGCAGCTGGGGGAACTGCCGCAGCTTCTTGGTTGTGTCGAGCGTCCGGGAGAACCCGATCGACGCATAGTCGCGAAGACTTCTCTTCGAACCACCCTGCCCGTCCGCTGGCAGCCTCGCCAACGAGAAAAGGGAGAAGACCACCCACCAGACGCCAGAGCCGAAGATCGCGATGCGTGCGGCGAACGTCTCGTTGAGCGTCGCGCCCGGGTCGTCGCTTGACAGGAGGATGAGGACGAGGGCGAACAGCAGATAGAGGCCGCCACCGAGGTAGCCGAGAGCAAACCCCTTGGACGACACCTGGTCGATGGTGTCGTCTGTCGCTATCTCGGGCAGGAATCCGTCGTAGAAGACGTTCGCGGCAACGAAACCGAACTGGCTCACCACGACGACGATGAGGAACAGCATCACCTGTCCATCAGGGATGAAGGCGATGACTATCGCAAAGGCAGCGCCAACGAAGGCGAAATTGCGCAGGAAGCGCCGCTTCGCATCGGTGTAGTCAGCGACTGCACCGAGGATGGGCATGGCAAGCAGCAGGATGATCGATCCAATGCCGATCAGGATCGCGAAGAGCGCCTCTCCAGACAACCCAAAATACGTCTCACCTGTCATGATCGTTCCGGTGAAGAAGGCGCCGATCACGGCTCCGAAGATGGTGATGTAGGCCGAGTTCGCCCAGTCGTACATCGCCCATCCGAAGATGGTCCGTTTGTCGTTCCTTGTAGGCGCGTCGCTTGTCATGCCGTCATTCTAAGACCTCGTGACATCGCTTGCCTGATTGCTGGGTTACTCTCCTCGACGTGCTCAAGACTCTCCATTCCCGCACGGCTATCCCGATGATCGCGATCGTCATGGCGTTGGCGCTCATGGCTGCAGCATGTGATTCGTCAGGAGAATCGGCGTTGTCGACGGTGGCAGCCGAGACGACGACATCATCCGTTGCGGTAACCACCACAACCGAGGCTCCTCTCACTTCGATTCCTTCGGGGTCGATCCCTGGTGAGACGTCCGAGTCGATCTCCCCTGAGATTGCTGCCGCGATGCGTGCAGACATCGGTGTGATCATGTTGGATGTGGAGGAGAGCAGAGGGTTGCCATTCCTTGAGATTCCTACGGTCACGATCCTCGACGAGCCTGACTTCACAGCAAGAGTCCTATCGACTTTCGAGGAAGATCTCGACCAGGAGGAGATCGCGGGAGATCAGGCGATCTTCGAACTTCTCGGGATGCTCGATGGGTCGACGGACCTCTATCAACTCATTATCGATCTCTCCGCAGAGCAGGTTCTGGGTTTCTACGACCCGGATGAGGGCGAACTCGTCGTGCCGGTGTCCGTTGACGGGATCACCCCACTTCAGGAAATGACGATCGCTCACGAGCTTGTGCACTCACTCTCCGATCAGCATTTCGACTTCAACGATGTGTATGAGGACCGGATTGACAACGGCACCGGGGATGATGCGAGCAGCATTCTCGGCCTCGTCGAGGGCGATGCCACCTACCAGCAGTTCCTCTTCCTCGAGACGATGGATCCATCCTCCGCAGCGGAGGCAGTGCTCGAGTCACTCTCGTATGACACATCCGTTCTGGACTCATCTCCGATGTGGATTCAGCGCGATTTGGCCTTCCCCTACGAACACGGCCTCGTGTTCACAGGATTCCTCGTGCAGGAGGGCGGTCTCAAGGCCGTCGACGAGACCTATCTGGATCTTCCCGTCAGTACCGAACAAATACTTCATCCCGAAAAATACCTCCGGTCAGAGGGCCCATCGGATCTGTCGACTCTGTCAGTCGATCTCGAGGGTTGGGAACTCTTCGATGAGGCAACGTTCGGAGAGTGGGGGATCAGGCTTCTCCTGATGGATTCGCTGCTCCCCGGTGAGATGACCCAGGCCGCCGCGGGTTGGGGCAACGACAGATACAGCGCATTCCTGAGAGATGCGGATTCTGCAATAGCGTGGGTATATGAAGGGGAGACCGTCGAGGACGCCGAGGATCTCGCCAACGGGCTGATCGCGCACATCCGTGGGACCATGGACGCTGGTGACTCCGTCGAATCCGCGGGAGGACTGCTGTTCAGCACTGGTCAGACCTACGTCTTCATCGACCGTGTCGAGGAGAAGATCTACTTCGTAGCGTCAACCGACCACGACGCTGGCGCCTCGCTTCGTGCACAGTTGAATCTCTGAAACGACCCTCTCGCAATCAATTCGAGCGCGTCGTATAACAGCTGGGTGGAACGAAATCGTACGACTGCGCGAGACGAGAGGCCGAGCTACCCGCGACCAGCGTTGGGTTTGCGGCCGTGGTTCGCCTTTGAGCGGCGAGCTCGGAGTTTGCGTCGTTTTGCCTTTGCCATAGTGCGACAAGCGTACCAGCCGACCTGATGTACCGCAGAGCGAAATACCATCCGCGAAAGCACGGAGCGGTGCATATCAGGGCCGATGACTGGTCGATAGGCAACGTCACGGTGCTGGCTTCGCGAGCCGAGAGATACATCGGCATTGGACCCATGGCGGATCGATCGGTGCTGCTTCTGACCCGCTCGGTGCACACCTTCAGCATGAAGAAGCCGATCTCGATCATCGTCCTCGACCTCGCAGGAACTGTTGTGCGGGCAGGGGTTGTGCATCCGCGACGGATTGAATGGTTTCATGCGCTGCGTTGGGTGGTCGAGACGCGGAATGGCGTGGCGCTGCCCCGGCCAGGCACGGAAGTTGTTGCATCTACCATTCGAGGCAATGCCAGGAACACTGATCCTCTGCGCGACACCGATAGGGAATCTTGGAGATCTCTCCGAGCGCGCCGCTCAGACGCTGTCGAACGCTGATGTCATCTTTGCTGAGGACACGCGACGTACAGCGAAACTTCTCCGCCACATCGGCGCCTCTGTTCCGATGAAGAGTTTCTACGCACACAATGAACGGTCGCGGCTCGTCGAGCTTGTTGAGCACCTTGGTCGGGGCGAGAGTGTCGTCCTCGTCTCGGACGCCGGTATGCCTGTGGTTTCAGACCCAGGGATGTCGGCGGTTTCGGCAGCAGTTGAGGCGGGAGCGGCCGTCACCGTCGTTCCAGGTCCCTCGGCGGTTGTGGCTGCACTTGCGGTGTCAGGATTTGATGGTGACCGGTTTGTGTTTGAGGGCTTCCTGCCCAGAAAGGGAGCAGAAAGGCGCGCTGTGATCGAATCGGTTGCGGACGAGGAACGCACCGTCGTGTTCTTTGCAGCTCCTGGCAGGGTTGCCAAGGATCTCCAGCAGTTGGCTGAGTCGATGGACGGCGGGCGCAGGGTCGTGCTCGCGAGAGAGCTCACCAAACTTTACGAGGAGATTTGGCGCGGTTCAATCGTCGAGGCAGCGGCGCACTGGGGCAGCGTGGAAGCGACCAGGGGAGAGTTCACCGTGGTGCTCGAGGGCGCCGTTCGAGAGGAACCAGACATGGACGCCGCGACGGACGCGGCGAAACGCCTGATCGATCAGGGTTCCACCACGTCAGACGCCGTGCGCCAAATCGCGACGAGCACAGGCGTCAGCCGCCGTGAGCTCTACGGCATCATTGTCAACGATTTACATCACTGATATCTTGTCGCGGCAGGGCTTACATACGCCCCGACCCTCGAAGTCAGCCACGCCTTCTTCGCTTCCGCAGAAGACACAGATTGCATCGAGTTTGCGGAGAACGATCCCACCATTCTCCACTGTTATCGCTAGTTCGTCCCCCTCATGGATATTGAATAGTCGGCGGGTCTCCGCCGGAACAACGACCCTTCCAAGATCGTCGATTTTTCTGACCATGAGTGTGTCCAAGACTGAACCTCCGTTGTTCAATGTCGGCCTGGCACCGACACCGTGAATGGTAGGGGCGATCTACTGGAAGTGAGTTCCAGTTGCCAACCGAGGCCGGCAGGGCGGTAGCATCGCGGCCATGAGTGACAAACAGCCAAAGAAGGTTCTCGTCGCCGTTGCATGGCCGTACGCACAGGGTCCTCTGCATCTGGGCCACATCGGAGGCGCCTACCTGCCATCGGACATCTATGCCCGGTTCCGTAGATCAGTTGGCGACGATGTCCTCATGGTGTCCGGCTCAGACGTGCACGGCACCCCGATAACAGTCAAGGCTGACGAGCTTGGCGTGACACCACGCGAGATCGTCGACAAATACCATCCCGAGTTCCTCACCTACTGGGAAGACCTCGAGATCGATTGGGACCTCTTCACGACGACAGGGACCGACACCCACAAGCGGGTAGTGCAGGATTTCTTCCTCAAGCTTCTTGAGAATGGGTACCTCTATACGGAGACCTCGGAGCAGTTCTTTGACGAGGAGGCAGGAAGGTTCCTGCCCGACCGATATGTTGAAGGGACGTGCCCTCATTGTGGGTTTGGCGACGCTCGGGGCGACCAGTGCGACAACTGCGGAAAGACCCTGGATCCGGTCGACCTCATCGATCCTCGCTCGAAGCTGTCGGGGACAACGCCGGTGCTCAGGGAGACGGAGCATTACTACTGGAAGCTCAGTGCGTTCAACGAACCGATGCTCGAATGGCTCACGTCGAGGGAGGGGTGGCGCCCACACGTCGTGAATTTCGCTGTTGGCATGGTCGACGATGGGTTGCATGACCGTGCGTTCACGCGCGACCTCGACTGGGGCATCCCCATTCCTGTGGATGACCTCGGGCCGGGTAAGTCGATCTATGTGTGGTGGGAGGCAGTGATGGGATACCTGTCCGCCCCCCAGGAGTGGGCTGAGATCCAGGGTACGCCTGACGCGTGGAAGGACTGGTGGGAGGATCCTGAGGCTGAGGCGTACTACTTCGTTGGAAAGGACAACATCCCATTCCACGCCATCTACTGGCCAGCGCTCCTCATGGGGTACGGGGGACTCAACCTGCCCACGGACGTGCCTGCAAATCAATACGTCACCTTCGGAGGGGCAAAGGCCTCAAAGTCCAGAGGAGTGGGGCGGCCACTCAGTTGGTACCTCGAGCGCTTCGAGCCAGATGCCCTTCGCTATGCGCTTGCTCAATCGTTGCCCGAGTCCAATGACAGCGATATCACGGACGACGAGATCGCCCGAAGGGTCAACGATGAGCTCGTTGCCACATGGGGGAATCTTGTCAATCGTGTTGTTTCGATGACTGACCGCTACTTCGACGGGACCGTGCCCCAGCCCGGACCGCTCACTGATATGGACGAAGCTGCGATGAAAGCCCGGATGGACACATTGGGCGATGTTTCAGATCTTATCTACAACGTGAAGCTTCGCGCAGGAATCGCCCGCGCGATGACAGGGGCACAGGAAGCGAACGTGTATCTGAACGATCTCGCACCGTGGACCACATCCAAGACCGACATGACACGCACAGGAACAACGTTGTGGGTCGCGCTCCAGATGATCGCTGCCAACGCGGTTGCGTTGTCGCCGTACCTGCCCGGCACATCGCGTCGGGTACTTGAAGCCCTCGGTTCGCCGATCGAGGGCAGGGCTCCAAGGTGGGAGGCACCCGAAGTTGAGGCAGGTTCGAAGCTCTCTGAGCTAGCACCGCTCTTCGCCAAGGTCGACCTCGAAGCCACGACCTGAGATGGCCTCTGCGGCTCCAAACCCTTCGTGGGTGGATACCCATGCGCATCTCTTCCTGCTGGACGATGACGAGGCGTCGGTGCTTGAAAGGGCGGCCGATGCTGGTGTCTCGTGGCTTGTCTGCCCAGGCGTCGACGTCGCTACATCGGAACAATCGAGAGCCCTATCAGCAAGGTTTCCTGAGAGCGTTCTGTGGTCCGCAGGCCTCCACCCCCATGAGGCAGGGCAGTGGCCCCTGGTGAGGGACAAGATTGCTGAACTGGCGCAGGAAGCAGCAGCGATCGGCGAGTGCGGGCTTGACTGGTATCGGAACTTCGCACCGAGAGAGGAGCAGATTGTCGCCTTCAGCGAACAGCTTGAGCTCGCCGCAGAACTGGGGAAGCCGATCATCGTCCACTGCAGGGACGCGTTCAAGGACGTGCACGACCTTCTCAAGACCACCGATCTGGGGGAGCGGGCAGTGCTCCACTGTTGGACGGGTGGGTCGAAATGGACAAAGCGATTCGACGAACTCGGCGTCACGTTCTCACTTGCAGGTCCACTCACCTACACGACGGGAGAGACGCTCCAGTATGCCGCCAGATTCCTGCCGAGGGACCGCACGATGGTTGAGACCGACAGCCCATATCTCACACCTGAACCCTTGCGCGGTTCGCCCAATGAACCTGCTTTTGTCACGAACACGGGCAACGCGCTCGCGGAACTATGGGAGATGGAGGCCGACGAGGTTGCGAGGCTCACATCCGACGCTGCTACACGTGTGTTCGGATCACCGCGTGGGTGAGGACGGCTCTCAGGCCCGTAGCGAGATACGACGACTTCTCGACGAGCACGGTCACCGTCCGACAAAGGCGTATGGGCAGAACTTTCTCGCTGACCCGAACATCGTCAGGAGGCTCGTCGGGGCTGCTGAACTCGCACAGGAGTCCCAGGTGGTCGAGATCGGAGCAGGAACGGGTGCGATGACTGCTGTCATGGCGTCTCAAGCTCGAACAGTTGTTGCATTCGAAGTTGACGAGTCCCTGGCCCCACTTCTTGCGGAGACGATCGGCGATTTGCAGAACGTTGATCTACGTTTTGAGGATGCAGCGAAGATCCAACTCGAAACGGTCCTGGGCGAGGGGGAATGGACGCTGGTGGCGAACCTTCCGTACAACGTCGGTACCGGCATCGTCCTTGACACTCTCCAGGACGCGCCAAGCGTCAAACGGATCGTTGCCATGGTCCAGAGAGAAGTCGCTGATAGGCTCCTCGCAGATGCCGGTTCAAAGACATACGGGTTGCCCTCGGTGACCGTCGGACTCCACGCGGTCGGCAGAATCGCTTTCTCCGTACCACGCCAGGTATTCGAGCCGGTTCCGCGGGTTGACTCTGCGGTGATCGTTCTTGACCGCGTGCCAGCCCCTCTGCTGTCTACGAGAGCAGTAGAACTTGCAACGGCAGGTTTCGCGCAGCGTCGCAAGATGCTCAGAAGATCCCTGTCGAGTGTGCTGCCCGACACCGAACGCGTTCTCTCCGAAGCGGGCATCGACCCAACTTCAAGGCCCGAGCAGCTTGAGCCGATGGACTTTGTACAGATCGCCGAGGCAGAGGAGAACAGACGGTGAGAGCGCAGGCCTTCGCCAAGTTGAACCTCACTCTTGAGGTGTTTCCACGGTCAGCGGACGGCTACCACCCGCTTCGTGGCGTTTTTCAATCGGTGTCGCTCTTCGACGAGGTCAGTATCGAGCCTGCGTCAGATGACTCAGTGCACATCGAAGGCGGTGAGGCCCCCGAAGACGAAACGAACCTTGCGTGGATGGCACTGGACGCAGTGAGGCGACACGCCAGGGTCGTGTCGCCCCTGGCCCTCAGCATTCACAAACGCATCCCACCCGGAGCTGGCCTCGGGGGCGGAAGCGCGGACGCCGCCGCGGCTCTGGGGCTGATGGCTGACCGCTTCGGACTCGACGACGACGCAACCACGGAACTGGCTGAGGCTCTCGGTTCGGACGTGCCATTCTCATTCGTCGGCGGGACGAAACTCGTCGAGGGCCGCGGCCAGAGACTTCGACCCTTCGAGCAGCTGGGCGATTTCGCTCTCGGAATCGTCGTGCCTCCGTTCTCGCTCTCGACGCCAGCCGTTTTCTCGGAATGGGACAGGCTCGATTCTCCCAGTGGTCATGACATGGACGACCGGTACCTCCCTCCGCTGCTACGAGGCGGGCCTCCAATAAGAAATGACCTGTTCCCTGCGGCGGTATCACTCGACCCCCGAGTCGGGGAATGGCGGGACGAGATCTCAAGGATTTGGAGCACGGGTGTGGCGATGACCGGCTCAGGAACCGCGCTGTTCGGCTTCTTCAGCACGATGGATGAGGCGCTGAGTGCGGTGGACAGCATCGATATCCCGACCAGGGCAACCGAAGCGGTTGAGCCGGTTCGAGTCGGATGGCGGAGAATCGATGCGTGAATCCAGGGGTATTGATCTCTCCGCAGCCTCTACACTTCCCCATCGCACTACCGCGATGGGGGGTGGTGTAATTGGCAGCACAGGTGGTTTTGGTCCATCTAGAACGGGTTCAAGTCCTGTCCCCCCAGCGAAGCGACCGAAGGTTGTAGTCAGATGAGCGTCGGTGTGATCATCCTTGCGGCAGGCAGGGGCACTCGAATGAAGACCGACAGAGCCAAGGTGCTTCACGAGGCGTGTGGGCGAACCCTCCTTGGATGGGCCATCGAAGCATCCGCTTCCCTTGACCCGGACGAGATCGTCGTTGTCGTGGGACACGAGTCGGAGCAGGTCACTGCGGCGCTCCCGGATACAGCGATCGCGGCCCGACAGGAGCCGCAGAACGGGACGGGTCACGCAACCCAGGTCGGACTCGATGCCTTCGCCCTGAGCCACGAAACGATTGTTGTCCTCCCAGGAGATATGCCACTGATCCGCGCAGAGACGTTGGAGAATCTGGTCGCGGCACACAGGGACGCGAACGCTGCAGCGACCGTTCTCACGGTGGTTCTCGATGATCCGAGTGGCTATGGACGGATCATCCGCGACGGTGGATCGATCGCATCCGTTGTTGAGGAGAGGGATACAACGCCTGAGCAGGAGTCGGTTCGCGAGGTGAACACCTCTGTGTATGTATACCGCGGGGATCTTCTCAGCGACGCTCT
>JAMBLH010000189.1 GCA_023336875.1 Actinomycetes bacterium | reverse complement strand
GCGTGCCTGGTGGACGTCACGGACTTCAAATCCGATGAGGGGGCGAGAGTTCCCTGGCGGGTTCGATTCCCGTCCGCCTCCGCGGAAGAGACATACGACACACGACTCCTTGTCCTATGTCGTCAGTCGCATGTCGTTAAGGGAGCGAAGCGACCGGTCGTTCGTCGGCCGGACGCTTCGTCCGGCTTATTCGTCGCGGCCGATGAGGGGGTTGTCGGCCTCGTACATGGCGTCGATCTCGTCGCCGAACTTGGCCATGACAGCCCGTCGCTTGATCTTGAGCGATGGTGTCAACATGCCGTTCTCAGGCGTGAACTCCTCCGGTTCCAAAACGAAGTCCCGAACACGCTCGTAGCGCTTGATCGATGCTTGACCACGGTTCAGCTCGGTGGTGAACAATTCCTGCACCTTCTCATCGGCGAGCAGGGCATCGAGGTCTGATGCATCCATATTGTTCTCCGACGCCCACTTCTCGAGGTATTCGATGTCAGGGACAACCACCGCAACGTTGTACGGACGCTGTTCGCCGTATACCATCACCTGGCTGACGAAGCCGGACAGCTGCAGCTGTTCCTCGATGGGCGACGGAACGACGTATTTTCCGTTCTCGAGCTTGTACTGCTCCTTGATCCGGCCTCTGATGTAGAGATACCCGTCATCATCGACGTGCCCGAGGTCGCCCGTGCGGAAACCGCCATCAGGCGTGAACACTTCGGCGTCTGCTTCGGGGAGGTTGTAATACCCCATCATCACATTCGGCCCGTGTACAACGATCTCACCGATCTCGCTGTCACCCGTGATGTCGGTATCGATCGTGACAGTGACATCCGGAATGACCCTGCCAACTGAGCCAATGCGCCGTGCACCCTTCACATTGCAGGTAACGATCGGGCTTGTCTCGGTGAGGCCGTACCCCTCATAGACAACGATTCCGACCGCTGATATGAATTCTGCCACTTCGGTGGAGATCGCTGCGCCGCCAGAGAACGCGTATCGCAGTCTTCCGCCAAAGGCCGCCCTGACCTTGGAGAATACGATCTTATCGAAGAGGCCGTCCTGTAGGTCCACCCACCAGTTCTGCTGACCCTGCTTCTCAAGCGCAATCTTCTTGCGACCATTCGAGATTGCAGCATTGAACATGGTCTGGGTGATCCCGCCCTCAGCCTCCATCCTCTTCAGGAGTCCGTCGTACACCTTGTTGAAGACGGTCGGAACGCTGACAAGAATCGTTGGCTTGACCTCTGGCATGTCGCGGATAAGAGTCGCTGCAGTTGTCAATCCTGTCGAGGCACCGAAGTAGATCAGCACGTGCAGCTCAACGGTTTGTCCAAACGAATGTGCCCATGGGAGGAACGATGCGGATCGGTCGTCCTCTTCCAGCGGGAAGATCTCGGCGACAGCGTTGATATTCGACGAGAAGTTTCCGTGTGAGAGCTTCACTCCCTTGGGGTCGCCGGTCGTCCCTGACGTGTAGATGAGTCCTGCCAGATCTTCGGGCGTGACCATGGCGACGGCCGCGGGGTTCTCCGCACCTCTCGCGAGAAGTTCCGTGTAGTCGATAGCGTCGCCGCCTGCCGGGTCATCGATGACGATGATCATCTGCAGATCAGGAATCTCGGCAGCGACCTCCTCGACCTGGGCGCGTATGCCGTCGGTGGCGGCGAAGAGTACCTTTGCCCCGCTGTCCCTAAGTATGAACACCCAGTCCTTCTGGGTCTGCGCCTCGTACATGGGCACCCACGCAGCCCCGAGCGAGTAGGTGGCGTATGCCCCAACTGCCCATTCGACACGGTTGTCAGAGATTGCAGCGACTCGATCGCCATGGCCCACACCAAGCGATGCAAGGCCCCCTCTGGCCTTGTCGACGTCCTCCCCGAACTCGCCAAACGATGTCCATTTCCAGTCACCGCTGGCTTGGCGCACACCAAAGAGTGGATTGTCGGAATAGTTTGCGACGCTGTTCGTAAGCAGCTCGGTGAGGGTGGAGATCTGAGTGGCCATGTGTGGGTCCTTTCGCCGTGTTTCAAGGATAGATGCACCGCTGCCGCTTGCCATCCGCGTCCGATACCCGAAACTCGGCACGTGTCCTAGGCTTTCACTCCATGAGTCCTCACGAGCAACTCGGCGTGATGATCCGCGAGGCGCGCCTCGAGAAGAGCATGTCCCTCGGGCAGCTCGCCTCCGCGGTCGGTCGCTCGTCGTCTTCGGTCAGAAGGTGGGAACGGGGCGAAGTCGCGCCTGCGGCCTCCGTTCTCCCCAAGCTGTCCGCGATACTCGAGATAGACATACAGAGTCTCCTAGGTGACCAGGCTACTTCTGCAGGTTCGAAAGAGGAGAGCTCGCAGGACAAGGCAGTGGATGAACGAATTTCGACTGTAGAGCAGCCCGTGATCGCTGATAGCGAACCTCAGGCGCCCATACCTCAAGATGTTCCCACCGTGCCTCCTTCCTCCGAGGGCGGACGCCTCTCATCCTTGTGGGATTCTGTCAGGAAGGGCGGCCAGGGTTGGATGGGCTGGATACGCGGCGCCCTAACTGTCGTGGCGCTTGTCGTGATGCTGTTCGTGCTGGTGTGGGCACTGGGAGAGCTCTTCAGCGCTCTGGGATCGGTTCTCGATTCGTTCGATGTAGGGTCGAACGGTGGCTAGGTGGGATAGCCGGGGACGTTGAACGGGCACCAGTTGTTGGTTCACCACAGGCACAGTAGATTTCTACTCATGAGACGACTTCTGTTGGTGCTCGCTGTTCTCGCCCTGTTTGCTTCGGCATGTTCGTCTTCATCTGATACCGACCCGCTTGTCGGCATCCGTGCATCGACG
Source organism: Actinomycetes bacterium (assembly GCA_023336875.1). GTDB lineage: Bacteria > Actinomycetota > Acidimicrobiia > Spongiisociales > UBA5794 > B3-G11. The sequence goes on along the minus strand of JAMBLH010000189.1, from coordinate 6,434 downwards.
GATCCAGCTGTGGGTGATGATCGGCTGCTGTTCGCGGTCCACGAGATTGGCGGCACCCGAAGGGGCGGTCCTGATGAGGTGGTCACGGTTATTGCCTCGCCGCTTGACGCACCGAATGTCGAGCTGGAGGCTGAGGCGACGTATGTCTGGATCGTCCCTGGAGCAATCGGTCTCTACCTTGCGAATGTTCCCTTCGACCGTGCTGGTATATGGCAGATCGACTTCTCCATTTCCACCGACGAGCCGACCGAGCCGTTCCTTGTCGATATCCAAGCCGAGCCCGCGACCGTGGCACTCGGTGAGCCAGCGCCGCTTGTCGAAACGCCCACGGTTCTGACGGACCCAATCGAGGATCTCACGACGGATAGTGAACCGCTCACTTCGTTGTACGAGATGTCGCTTGACACTGCTCTGACCAATGACAGGAAGACGGTCGTCATCTTTGCGACGCCCGCCTACTGCACGTCAGCCGCCTGTGGGCCAATGCTCGAGCAGACAAAGACGATGGCCAGCGACTATCCAGACGTCGACTTCCTCCATGTTGAGGTCTACGGCGGATTCAATGAACCGGGCTTCGAACCGGATGTTGCGCACCTTGTCCCGGCCGTTGTGGCATTTGGGCTACCGACCGAACCCTGGGTGTTCGTGATGGACGAGGAAGGTGTCGTGATCGGTCGTTTTGATGGTGTTCTTGGTGACGGCGAGATCGAGTTCCTTCTGGCGTCGTGAGGAGACACACCATCATCCGGACGAAGTTTGTCCTCCTGGTCGCGATCGTGGTGGCCATCATCGCATCCGGATGCTCCGCCTCAACAAGCACCGAAGGGGCGGTCTTTGGGATCGTTACCGAGGTCACAGGCGACTTGTCAGGCGTGGAGAGCTTCGTTGTGCTCGACGAGGATGGCAACAGCCACAAGTTCGTTCCGAGCCAGAAATTGGAAGTGATGGGCCAAGCGCCGACACATCTTCGCGATCACGTGCTCTCGGGTGAACCCGTGACCGTGCTCTATCACGAGAACTCGGCAGGCGAGCTCGTGGCCGACGAGGTGACAGGCGAGATGTCAGCGGATACGTGACGCCGCTGTACAGATGTTTCCTAGGCCGATCTGTCCACCGCATCGACGAGGATCGACGTGTCCTCCTTGGCCATGGGTGGCCGCGCAAGAATGTAGGACAGCCACACGATGAAGCCACCCGCCACGAATCCCGATATCAGCGCAAGCGAGACCATCTGGACGACTGACAGCGTCACGGTTCCCTCTTCGATTGTTCCCAGGACGACTGCACCGAGCGGAAACACAGCCATTCCGATTACGGGTGCAATCACGATTCCGAGAGTGGCAATGACCCAGAGGGATGCGGAACTTGCGTCGGGGTCGATTACACGTGCCGTCCCCTTGGTAGCGGCAGCTGCGACGAAGCCCCCAAAGGCGCTGGCCAGAATGACGGTGATCCACAGGGATGAGGCTGATGGAGCAAAGACTGGGATCACGCGTGATCCATCGACTACGGCGTTCACCGACGGGACTCCGCCCGTGGCGCCAACATACAGCACGAGAGTGAGTGCCAGGACGAGTCCTGTGACGGCGCCCACAAGCAGAGCGATTGAGTAGCTTGGCTTCATAGTGGATCAGTGTACCCGGTCTCGAGCCGCGACACTGAGCTCGCTAGCGGTTGCACACATCCGGTGCGTAGATCCCAATGATCCTGTCGCTCGGGTTCTCGCCCTGAACTGGTCCCCATAGAAGCAAGTTTCCCGAAGATGAACCTTCGATGAGATACACATCTCCCAGCTTCGGATCCACCGAGAATGAAACGGTCTCGCCGCTGTAGATCTCGAGAAGCTGCTCAACGGTGTCCCCAACCTTCAGGCCGCTGAGCGTCTCGAGCTTGGCCGCCTCGTGTGTGATGTCCTCTGCGTACGTCAGGTCCTGTCGGTACCCGTTGTAGATCTCCTGGCCCCCTGGCTTTGTAACGACGGCAGCGTAGGTGCCGAAGATCACGACCCTTTCAAGATCGCCTGCACATACACCGAAAGCGCCGGTCGATACCTGCCACCCGTTGTCGACGGTGGGGTCGCCGAAGGAAGCCACGAGCCGCCCAATCGCGGTCTCAGCACCTGTCCCGAAGACGATGTCAGGGATGTCGTTGTCGTTGATACGCATACCGTCCGTGATCATCTTCTGTTTCTCAACTGGAATCGCCGGTTCTACGGGCGGGTATGGATCCGCGATTGGCGGTGTCGTCGTCGTGCTCGAATCGTCTGACGTGGTTGTCGTCGCGTCGCCATCGGTGGTTGTCGTCTCCGTACCCTCGGCCGTCGTCGTGGTTTCACCAACGGCTGTCGGGTCGTCGTCGTTCTTGAGCAACTGGAACACAGCGACAGACAAGGCAACGAGAAGAAGCCCGATGATCAGACCTGTGAGGAGTGGCGAACCCGGTGGTTGGGCTGGAGGTGTGGTCGGGGGCTCCATCGGCGGCAACGGGTCATCGCCTGAAATGTTGGTCAGATCTGAGTATGGATCGGTCCAACCTGGTGGATTCGAATATGGATCCTGGGGAGTGGTCACTGGTTTCCTCGCAAAGGCTTTTGGTCAGTGTACGGCTTACTCGTTCACGTCTGGGGAACCTTGAGCTTCGCCGTCCTCCATCGGGAGGGCGTCGGCATAGACACTTCTGAGGAACTCGTCGAATGGCATGGTTGCGACAAGGATCGACTGGCCGGACTTCGAGCGAGTGAGCCTTACCGGAATCTCGAGCCGGTTGATGCTCCCCAGGTCGATGTCACGCATGCCCCACGCCAAGCCGACGGCGCCGGTGAGACTGAGCGTGTCGTCGAGTACGAACGCATCGGCGAGACCGGCAACCTGTGCGGTGAGTTCCGTCGGTGAATCAAACGACTTGAGTTCCTTGAACAGCTCGATGAGCACGTCTTGTTGATGCTGATTGCGCTGTAGGTCGCTTGCACCAGGGACGGACCTCCACGATCCGTTGATTTTCTGGAGCGTGTGTCGCGACCTGACCCATGAAAGAGCCTGTTGCCCTGTGGCAATCGAGCAGCCTGCTGGCATGTCCAGCTCCGCCTTCCAATCGCTAACCGGATAGTCGAAACAAATCTCGACGCCGCCAACGGCGTCGATGACTTCTTCGAAGCCATCGAAATCGAAGAGAGCGAAGTGGTCGACTTCGATGCCCGTGAATTGTCCGACGGTATACGAAAGGAGGCTGGGGCCATTGATGTCCTTGCTCTCGCACCCATGAATCTGCGTGTTGATCCGACCGTTGCCGCCGGTGCACGGGTTCTCAACGTACAAGTCCCTGGGAAGAGACACCATGAATGCATCGGCACCATTCGTTGGGCGTACCAGGTACAAGATCACGTCCGAAGCACCGGAGACCTTGTCGCCGCCGATGAGAAGCAGCGTCTCATAGGCCTGTTCCGGAGCGGTTGTCCTCGGTGTCTCTGCCGGCGGTTCCTCTGTGTCGTCGAGCTCCTCTCCGTCCTCGACTATGGCTGCGGCCGCCGCGTTCTGGGTATCGATGACTGCCGACGTGTCGAGCGCCTCAGTTTCGACGCGATTCCATGAATACCAGAGTTGTGCTGCCGTGTAGGCACCGAACACTCCGAGCAGCAGAGCAGTGGTTACCACGCCGTGCACGACAGCGCGGCGCCACCACACCGGAGCAAGCCGGTGGGTGCCTTTGGAACGATTTCGTACATATCCAAGGACGGGAGCCCCGGCCTCGGCGAGATCGCTGATCGCACCTGTCACGGTTGCTGGATCCGCCGAGTCAGCTACGACGAGGATCGTGCCATCAGCGTGTGCTCCCAATTCAGGGGTCGCATTGGACCAAAGGACCGGTGGAACGTCGATGAGGATCAGATCAGCGCGTTCTGAGACTGCGTCCAGAGCGTCGGCAACAAGGATTCCTGAGAGGCCGGTGGCATCGGCAAGGGTATCGCCAGATGGCAGCATCGGGAACCGTGTTCCGTCCTCCAACTCCCACATCCTCGCAGCCTCTGACAAACTCGCGGAACCATCGGCGACGTCTGAGAGTCCTGGAGAGTTGCCGGTCGAAAGGAATCTGCCGAGCCCGTTCGGAGACGGGTCTGCATCGACAAGCATCGCCCTCCGCCCGGCCATTGTTGCTGCAATTGCAAGGTTCAGAGCGACGGTGGATGCACCTTGTCCCGGTCCAGGTGAACTGACAAGCAGAATTCTCCCTGTCGTTTGGCCTTCGATCTCTCTGAGCAGACCGGTATAGACATCAGTTGCATCGGGGTCGTTGAGTGTCGGTGCCGGCCCGGATGTATCAACAGGAATCGACCCGAGAAGGGTCAGGTCGTCGATCGATGACTCGAGTGAGGGACCCGCAGATAGCCGAGTCACAAGCCACCACACGATCCCGGCGGCAAGCCCTGCCAATACGGCAAACAGGATCACCCCACGGTTCGACTCCCACGCGGTGAGTCCAACGATGAAGATCACGATCGCCGTGATTGTCGAGATGATGTTCGCTCGCGAGAAGACGCGTGTATACCACGGCACGCTTGACACGTCGGCGTGTGTTGCGCTCACGAATTCCCCTTGATCGAATCGTCGACTTGTACAGGAGGATGGTACGCATTCTGTGTCATACGATGTGTGGAATCAGTTCTCGCTCGGACAGGCATCTGGAGAGTAGATCCCCTCGATGGTCCCCTGGGGCTCAGTGCTGGTTACTGGACCCCACAGGAGCAGCTCCCCACCGTCAGAAAGGCGGAAGTGATCCTTTCCTTCGATGACCTCGAATGACACCGTGTAGGAGGCGTACGTCCTGTGCAGTGTCCCGACTGTGTTACCAAGACGGAGCCCAGAGAGCGTTTCGAGAATTGGATCGGGTTCGCTCGTTCCGTCAGTCTCATATGCGTAGCCGATGAACTCAGCGCTTGGCGTGTATCCGTCAAAGAGCCCGAGGAGGTCTCCCCACTCGAGCCAGTACCAATCGGAGCCAGGGCAGGTCTCAGAATCGATTCCAGCACCTTGCGCAACTCCAAGGCTCGCAACAAGGGCACCTGCCGATTCAGTGATCGGCAATCCAAAATCGATGGGGCCTATGCCCGATGCCTGCAATGTGAGACCCGATGTCGGTATTGGTTCGCCTACTGCGTCCCATGAGTCGGCGGAGGGGAAAAAGATGGTGGTGGTCGTACTCGACGTGGTTGCCACGGTTGATGTGACCGCATCGGGTACCGTCGTTGCTGGAGCCAGCGTTGTCCTGGGTACGGCAACAACCACGGCAAGGGGAGCCGGGGGCCCTTCGTCGCCCTCGACGAACACGTTCACCCACAACGCCACGACAGTAGCGACAGCTATTGGAAGGGCCAGCCACCACGCCTTACTCCTCTTTGGATCCGGTGGATCTGTCCAGTCGCTGAAGTCGAACTCCCCGGTCTCGTCGAGTGGTGGCGCAGTTGGTTGCGGAGGTGGTGGCTGTGACGGCGCGGCGGACGCAGATCCATCCGCGGCGACAAGTGCAGCAGCCGCACCTGATGCCGCCATGGCGTCGGAGATGCTCGAATCGATCCACGGCATTCCACAATTGGGACAGAGCTCTTCGTCTGGGGGTCGCGGTGTCCCACAATGGACACACACGGGAAGACTCGGCGAGGTTCTGGTCATGGAAGAAGGTTACGGATGAACCCCCAAAAGGCGCTGCTTTTGGAGCCGTCAGCATCCAGCTTTCAGCCAGCGGGATTCATTGCTGACAGCTGAAAGCTGTCAAATCAATTCCTGGCAGGGGCGGACGCTTGTTGCAACTGTGGCAGCAGCCAGTTCGACGACCATTGCATCCCTGGCCTTCTGCCACGGGTCGTGGAGGGCACAGAGGTCGAACTCTGGACACGGGATGCCTCTCTGGACACAGCCCTGGTCCTCGATCCGTCCCTCGATCACCTCAATCACATCGAGAACCGAGACATCATCGAGAGATGCTATGAGTCGGTAACCACCGCGTGGTCCTGGTGTCGAGGAGATCCACCCTGCCTTGACCAGCGGAGAGATCACCTGTGGGAGGTAGTGGGTTGTGATACCCAGGTTATCAGCGAGCATTCTGCCTGCAATGGTCTCGTCGTCGGCATCACCGATGCAGCGCATGGCCTTGAGCGCGAGATCCGATTTCTTGGTCATCTCAAGGCGCATGGCGGTTCCTTAGTTCGCTAGATAGCAATATAGGGACCATTGCGCGTGAAGGCGACGACATTCGTACGCCGACAGTGACACGGATGAGGGATCCCAGCGTGGGGAGCCTGGTCGAGCGGACGGGCTGAGGAGGCTGTTGATTACCGGCGTTGGTCAGATCGGGGATCAGGCGTCCCAGTCGCAAAGGGCCAAGTTTCGACACTCCTTGGGTCGGAATGGCCTTGGGTCGGAATGGCCTTGGGTCGGAATGGC
>JAMBLH010000188.1 GCA_023336875.1 Actinomycetes bacterium | reverse complement strand
GCTCCTCCCGCCGATCGTGCCGTCGCTGCTCCGACTACGGCAACGACCAGGAATGCCGTGGGCGAGATGATCCCAGCAGTTGCCCTGGCAATGGCGCCAACGATGAACATCCCAACAATGGCCGCGAGCCAGATAACCGAAGTCACCGTCACCCGGGGAGAGAATTCGCCTCGGACCACAAGAATCGGCACAGCCACAGCGACTACGACCACGGTCGCGACTGCTCCGACGACAAGGGCCTGGCGAAAGTTCCTGAACGTCGCCATGACGATCGTGGCTAGCCCAACCGCCGCGATCACCAGCACGGCTACACGGTCGGTGGAGTCTCCAGTCGCTACGCGTCTAGCCATTGCTGCTGTGGCGAGGGCAGCGAGGATGCCTACGAGGGCCGCAATGACCAGTGCCACTGTCACCACGGCAGCCGCCCACAAAGGGGGTATGCCGCCCCGGGTTCGTGAGAACTGAACGCCCGTGAGGTCCGCGTCGCTGAAGTCTGCTCCGCGGATATCAGCGTCGCTGAAATCCGCGCCTGCGAGCGATTGTCCTGAGAAGTCCCTCTCTCGAAGGTTCTGCCCGTGATAGTCCATTGACGGAATTGTCACGGGACTATCACGGGCAGATGGATTGCGTCAGCGGGCTGTTACCTACGTACCGTCTTTTTGGTGGTTCGGCGCGCTGTTCTTCTGGAGGTGCGACGTACCGCTCTTCTTACAGGTGGCATACTTTTCCTTCCGTTCTACGCCGAGGCGGCGCCGAGGGCGATTAGCGACTCTGGGCTCAAGAAATCCTGTGCGATCATGATGCCGCCAGATGCTCTCATTGCATCGCGCAGAGGGATCGCCCACGTGTGCTCGATGACGAGGAGCATGCCCGCTCCGCCGGCAGGGATGTCGTCTGCGATCGTGGCGAGACCGTCGGCATCGATGCCGTACTCGTACTCGTCCATTGCATGGATTGCTCCTGCGACGGCGCCGATTTCTGCACCCTCTGCTCCACCTGCACCCAGGCCGATCAGGGCACCAACCCACGCTCCGTAGGTCATGGCCTCGTCTTCGGTGAGGTCGGAACCTTCGGCTGCGATTACCGTCCCGTCGAGATCCTTGTAGACACCGAGCACATCAACGACCTTGATCGCTCCGGCGTCGGAGGCGTCCTCGAGCGCCCCGAGAATGCTTCCATCGAGTGCCGGGTCGACAAACCCGACAACCATCAACTGCAGCGGTCCAATAGTCACAACTATCTCCTATTCGTTCGGCTGTGAAACTTGAGCCTATCTTAGGTTGAATGGCCGCTCAACTGGAGAGAATTGTTACGGCCTTGAGGAGAAATACCAATCCAAATCCAGAGAAGAGGCCTATCGCCACAGTCTTGAGGTTCGCCCTCGTCCATCCAAACATCGCGTCCAGCACGCCGGACGCCCAGTCCTTTGCGATGACGTATAGACCGATGATGAGGAAATACGCGAGTTGCACGAGAACGGCGAACAGTAGGTAGTTGGCGAGACTGCCCAGCGGTTGGAGTTGTGCCTCGAAGATGATCGCCACGGCAGTGAGTGTGAACACCCACTGTTTGGGACTTGCGAAGATCCATCCAAATCCGATCCTGTACGCGCCAGACGAGTCAACACGCTCCAGGCGCTCGAGTGCAGATACCAGCGAGCCTCCGCCCGAGGCGGGTGCTGTCGCGATCTTGAAGGCGCCTGCAAAGAGGACGATGCTGCCAACGAGGAAGAGTGCTCCTATGAATGCCGAGAGTTCAGAGGATCGGTCTGCAGCTGCGAGTCCAACGATGCTCATGGCTGCGCCAAGGGCTGCACCTTGAACCATCATCGCCGAGACCATGCCGAGAACGTAGCTGAGTGCGGTCGTCGTGCTCCGCGGCGTGTGCAACAGGATGATCACGGCGAGGGTGCGCGCAGGGGAGATCATCATGGCGAGCAGGACAGGTGCAAGATCGGTCCACATATCACTCACCGGATCCAACGTCCAGGAGTGTCGGAGGCTTGCCGCAGATAGGCCCGACGGTCGCTCGTCACTCGAAGAATGACTCGACCGCTACGACGATGAGGCCAATCGTCCCTGCCGCGGCGCCACTGAGAACCGACTGGGGCCATGACGCGGAAGCGGTCCTGCCCTCATACAATCCGAGGCCGAATAGCGCTGCCAGGCTGAAGACAATCGCTGCGGTGTAAGCAGTATCCAGAGAAATGACGCCTAATCCCGCGAGGATGAAGAGCAGTCCCGGGCCGACGATGGCGATGAGGACGGGCAGATTGTCCTCGACAACAATGCGACGACCAAGCGACCCGAGACTGTGGCCCTCCACAGCACGCTCCGCCATCGCGCCGCTGTAGGTATGGGCCAGCAACAGGACGAGAGCTGTTCCCAGCAGCAGGCCGAGTGCGTCGAACACTTCTGTGACATGCCCCTGCTCAGCCACCAGCGTGGCCGTCACGATGATGAGTCCGTAAAGGGCGTGACCTAGCCGTTCGGCCCTGCGG
>JAMBLH010000187.1 GCA_023336875.1 Actinomycetes bacterium | reverse complement strand
TCAGTGCATCTCAAGGACCCGCGATCAGTGGTCGAATGGTCAGCAATGCCATCGTATTCGTACTTGTCGGATGGCGACATCGCGGCAATTGTCAGCTACATCGAGACGTTGAGGTAGGACGATGGACGAACTGCTCCAGCAGGTTGCCAAGCTCAGGGGGATGCCTGCATCTCTCGTCGAAAGATCAGCTCAGGCTCGTGCAGATCAGACAGGTTCCACGGTGGAGGAAGTACTCCAGGAGTGGGCAGGTGAGACCGGCAAGGGGGAAGCGGCACAGACCGTGGATGCAGACACCGAAGCAGAAGCCATCGATGCCGCGACAGACTCAGTAGACGAGACCGAAGGCAGCGGTCCTGCGACGTCCGACGAACCAGAACCTCTCGCCGACGAACCGAAACCGACGGAAGTGACCACCGACTACCTCGTGCAACTGGCGGCGGATGCCAAACGGATGCCCCCGAAGCTGATTCTCTCGTCAGCGACCGCCCGCTCGGAACATTCGGACGCGTCGCTCGATGAAGTGCTTGCCGACTGGGCAGGAGTCGATCTCGAGGAGTTGCAGCAGCAGGCTGCGGCCGAGCCGACACCCGACGCACAGGAAACGACAGACGACATACAGGCAACGACCACCGACATACGACAGACGACAGACGACGAAGAGGCGGAGCCCGCCAAGGGCGCAGCGGTTGCGGCGGGGGCGGTTGCTGTGGCAGGTGTTATGAGTATGGACGAGTTGCTTGAGAGGGTTGCTGAGGCCAAGGGCATGCCTGCGTCTCTTGCCAAGCGATCAGCCGAAGCGAAGGCAAAGAAGTCGGGCGAACCTGTTGAAGCCGTTCTGGCGGAATGGGCGGGAGTGGACATTTCGGATGTTGCGACGTCAGCGGGCGGAACAGAACAATCCACAGATGCAAGCTCACCCGTCGACAAGCCCGAGGACGAGAGTCTGGAGACAGAAGCGGATGCGACGGACGGAGTGGAGATTATCGAAGCCTCATCCACGGAGACATCCGATGTTGCCGGCCATGACGATGACGCGCCGGTGCCGCGTGGCCGGTACCCGCGGTGGCTTGCAGCCGCCTTCGTACTGATTCCACTGCTCGCTGTGGGCTACATTCTCGTTACCCCGAACGGCCCCGAATGCGGAACGGCTGGACAACTCCTTGTTGACCCTGTCACAGGAGAGACTGTCAACTGCGATGGAACCGAATACGGCCTGAGCTCCGTTGACTACTTCGCCCAGGGCGAAGGCCTCTACAGCCAATGTGTTGCGTGCCATTCAGCCGATGGCTCCGGCGGTGCAGGTCCAGCCTTCTCCGGCGGTGCGGTACTGGCTACATTCCCCGCTGACTCGTGCGGTGACCACATCGAGTGGATCCGACTCGGCACCGCAGGATGGCCAGACCAAACCTACGGTGCGACGGATAAGCCGGTCGGAGGTTTCGGTCTGATGCCTGCATTCGGGTCGATGGACGACGAACAGCTTGCATCAGTCGCCCTGTACGAGCGAGTTCAGTTCGGCGGTCAGGCCCTTGAGGACGCGGAAATCGATTGCGGGCTCGGCGGTGCCGAAGGCGAGAGCGGCGAATCCGTCGAAGCGGCTGGCTCCTAACGGGTCCCTCCGGCACGCCCGCCGGTACCCTCGCGACCATGTCTCGGAGAGTTCTTGTTGTCGGTGGTGGACCCGGGGGTGCTGCATGTGCCTACTGGCTTGCTCGCGACGGCGTCGACGTACACCTGGTGGAGAAGAAGCAGTACCCACGAGAGAAGGCATGCGGAGACGGTCTGACTCCGAGGGCGATCAAACAGCTACTCGACATGGGCTTCGAATTCGATGGGCACGACCTCCACCGTGTTGACGGGCTCAGGGCGTACGCGGGTGACCTCATGATCGAGATGCCGTGGCCGCAGCACTCCATCTACCCGGACTGGGGCGCAACGATGCGCAGAGCCGATCTCGATGGAATCGTCGCGAGCATGGCAGAACAGCAGGGAGCGACGATCGAGCAGGGCACAACCGCCACGCCGATCGTCGAAAACGACAAGATCACAGGTGTCACGCTCGAAGGCGGCGAAGGCGATCGAGTGGTCCATCCCGACGTCGTCGTGATCGCCGATGGGTCCAATTCTCGATTCGGCAGGTCCGCAGGGGCCTCTCGGCGAAGGGACTACCCGTTCGGCCTCGCCGTGCGGGCTTACTACGAGAGCCCACAATCAGATGACCGCTTCATCGAGAGCCAGCTCGATATTCGTGACCGCGAGGGTCGCGCAATGCCAGGGTATGGGTGGGTGTTTCCCCTCGGCGATGGTGAGATCAACGTGGGCGCTGGCCTCGTCTCGACATTCAAAGGATGGAAGGATGTCAACACGAGTCGAATTCTCGATGCGTACATCGCTGCCCTCCCCGATCACTGGCACGTTGTGGAAGACACTCCCCACACAAGGCCTATCGGAGGCAAGCTACCAATGTCGCTCTCTGTTGGTCCAAAGGTCGGAAGGAACTGGGTGCTCATCGGAGATGCCTCTGGCGCAGTGAACCCCTTCAATGGGGAGGGAATCGACTATGCCTACGAAACAGGGCGGATGGCGGCGCGCTACGTCGCCGACGCCGTTGCCGTCGCCGGTGACGATGCAGCACTTGCCGGATATGCACGTGAGCTCGAGGACACCTACGGTGACTATCACCGGGTAGCGAGGGTATTCGTCAAAGCGATCGGCAACCCGACGATCATGCGATCCCTCACGAACGTCGGCCTCAGGTCAAAGCCGCTGATGGAGTGGACGCTCAAGGTCATGGCGAACCTCCTCGACCCAGACGAAGCCAGAACCACCGAGCACATCTACAAAGCGATAGAGCGGACCGTCAACGCAGGAAACTGAACTCGCGGAGCGTCGACTCCTCGACGATTCCCTCAGAAATCACAACGCCTTCCACGGTCTCGATCACGGGTACGCGATCTGTGTACCTCTCCATGAGGTCGAGGTCGAGATCCACATCTACAAGCGAGATATTCGCCACACCGAACACAGACACGGCGGCAGCGACGCCCTCGTCACAGAGGGGACACCCCTGACGTGTATAGATGGTGACTTCCATCGATGAATCGTACCGTCACGCGAAAGGGGTGCTGGACATCTCCAGCACCCCTTTGTTGTTGCTTCGGTCGTTCCTAGGGGAGGTTGACCACAGTGATGCGATCCTGTGGGCCAGGTGGCACAGGCGAATTGTCACCGAAGTACGTGACCAGGGCATCAAGATCGATCTCTCCGCCCAATCGATCGGTACCGTCGACAAGCACAGTGAAGTTGTCTCCGCCTGAGGCGAGGAAGCTGTTCACCGTGATCCGGTAACCAGTGCCCGGCTCAACCATCACACCACCGATCATGATGGTGGATGCGTCGATCTTGGACCCGTCCGCCATTGCAGCGTCCCACGTGTAGGTGAAGCCATCTGACACCTGCAGTATCCGTCTCCCTGTCTGACCAACCCACTGCTGCTCGAGCAGCGTGTCGATCTGAGTACCGGTGAGCGTCATTGTCACGAGGCTGTTGCCGAATGGCTGCGTTGTGAACGCCTCTGCGTAGGTGACCTCACCAGGAGCCTCAGTACCGCTCGGAGCGAACATGAGATCGGCTCTGATGCCGCCAGGGTTCATGAACGCAGCGACCGCATTACCAGTAGCAGCGCTGGACGTCGATGCGAGTTGCGCATCGGCGATCACATCGCCAAGTGCAGACTCGCCAGCAAGCGTTTCATCCTCCGTCAGATCCACGGTGACCGATCCAACGATCTGGTTCGCCAACGGCGCTGACAGCTTGTCATACTTGTCGATAAGCGCTGTAACGGAGGCGTCGGGTGTGACACCGTCCTGGGCGTTCGGCACATTGTCTATCGCCGAGACAGTCAGTTCGCCAGTGTCACGGTCGAGTGTTGCATCGATGTCCGTGAACATGCGGCCTGAGTGGTACGCCATGGTCACGGCCTTACCTTCAACATCCATGCAGGCGAACCGCTGGTTGTTGTGGCCACCGATGACCACGTCGACAGCCTCATCGAGACCGACAACAATGTCATATAGGGGACCAGAGAGGGTGCCACAGCCATCGCCGTCGCCGCCGCCCTCACTTGCGAAGCCACCCTGATGCATCAGGACGACGAACGCCTCAATGCCCTGGGCCTGGAGTCCAGGTATGAGGGCATTGACGCTGTCGACCTCGTCGTTGAACGTGAGTCCCGCAACACCAGCCGGCGTCACGATGCTTGGCGTTCCTTCGAGTGTCATCCCGAAGAACGCGACCTTGACACCTTCGTACTCCTTGATGGTATACGCGGGGAAGATCGTCTTCCCAGTGGCTGTAACCTCGACGTTGGCAGCAAGGAACTCGAACTCAGCGCCGTTGAATGGATCCCCGTCGATGTCTCCATCGACCGGATGTGGTCCACCCTCCTGCATCCTGATGAGCTCTTTTGCACCCTCATCGAACTCGTGGTTGCCGACTCCGTTGATGTCGAGACCGATGAGGTTCATTGCCTCGATCGTCGGCTCATCATGGAACAGTGCCGAGATCAGTGGCGAAGCACCGATCAGGTCTCCAGCGGAGACAACGACCGAGTTGGCGAGTCCGGCCTCAGCTGCAGCGACATTGGCCGCAAGATAGTCGGCACGACCAACGCCACCAAACGCGCCAGATGTCGTTGCGATGTTCCCGTGGAAGTCGTTTATTGACAGTATCTGGAACTGGATTGGGGGCAGCGGTGCCCTTCTTCCTGCGAGCGGAGTCCACCCGCCCGTGCCAAAGAAGAACGACTCGTCTGCGCCACCGGTGGTGTTCTCGTTCCGGAGATACATCTTTGCTTCTGGCGAGCGGAATACACCAGGTGTGTCCGTCCCATGGCCATCCCAGTCACCGTAGAACGGTGCGTCGCCTGCATCACCGAACAGAAGCGTCGTGTCCGCCGGGCCAGCCGAATTGGTGTTTCGCTGGAGGGTCTCTCCAGTGGAGGGACGGAAGACACCAATGGTGTCGGTGCCGTCGCCGTTCCAATCGCCAGCTATCGGCATATCTCCATCAAGGCCGAAGACGAAGTCAAAGTCTGCAGCACCAAGACCTCCGCCATCGACACCAAGCTCATTGATGATGTAGAAGGTCTGGTTGGAGGGTCTGTACACGGAAACCGTGTCGAACCCGTTGCCGTTGAAGTCTCCAACAACCGGCATATCACCGGGATTGCCAAAGAAGAATGTGGTGTCGGCGATTCCCTGTGTGTTCGTGTTCCTCAGGTAGACGAACCCGTCACTCATGCGGAAGAGGCCTGGAGTATCTATACCGTTGCCATCCCAGTCGCCCATGAACGGTGAGTCGCCTGGATCACCGAAGTAAAAGGAAGTTGTACTTCCGTCCACCTCCATGAGGTGCCATCGGCCCTGCCCCGGGTCGAAGAGACCCACATCGTCGTTCGTCCCAGCCAATGCTGGCACCGCGGATACCGTCATCGCCATAACCGCGATGAGCACACCCACTAATCTCAGATATTTCATCAATCCTCCTTGAGCCCTATCACCATGCGCGCGACGACAATGCCGTGCGTCTATGGTTCAAGCCTACGCGAGTCCTCGCCACCGTGTCGGGCCAGAGACCCTACATTCCCCCGTCAACAGGCGAATATTTCGCGACCTGGGCTTCGACGCCCCTACGGCGCGAGGTTTCTTGGGATGAAGGACATCTGATCTGCGAACTCGGACCTTCCGATCTTCGTGATCCTGCCCTTGCCAAGCTTGAAGTTGTTCCTCAAGGCAAGCGGCTGCAGGCTTGTGTCGGCAGATGTAACAGCATTCGCGTGGTTCCCCGGCGCGAGGAAGTACGTGAATGTGACACCTGGCGGCACCTGGTCCGTAACGTACACCGCTGCTTCGAACCTGCCGGAGACCTTGTCGCCGACAAAGTCGAGCACGTTGTCCGATTCGACTGCAACCTGGTCGCCATTCTCAAGACCCCACGCGGACGCGTCCTGTGGATTCACCTCAAGGAAGTTCGTAGGCCAACGATCCTTCGAGATCTGCCTGCGCGAGTTATCCGACGTGTTGTTCCACAGCGCGTTGACACGCCCATTGAGCACCCACACCTCATCACCAACTGGTCCGAGGATCTTTGTCCGTTCCTTCACCGCGTCCCAGTCCGCAAAAACGAAGTTTGCCTTCCCTGAGTCGGTCTTGAACTTCAGGTCCGAGTGGAGTCTTGGAGTTTCAATGAGTTCGTCACCCTCGAGACTCAACGGTGTCTGGAGACCCTGGGTTCCATAAGTCTTGAGAAGGTCATGGGCGGGTATGCCCTCTGCTTGAGCTTTCTCAACGAGAGCCTCGAAGTTCCTTCTGCCACCAGATGACTTCGGCCCCGCCTCTTCGAAGATGTCGTTGGTGTTCTCCCAATCGAATCCCTCGAATCCCATCTTCTGGGCAACCATCTGGAAAATTCTCCAATCAGGAAGAGCTTCTCCCGGTGGATCCATAATTTTCTCGTAGATTCTCAGCCTTCGCTCGGCGTTGTTGCGCGCATAGGTGTCCTCACCCCATGCGCCCGCCGCCAGGATGATGTCAGCGTGGGGCGTTGAATCGTTCGGGTAGATCTCCTGATGGACGATGACCGTGCCTCCGGCATCCATACGGGCGACCAGGGCATCGTACGCTGCCTCGATATCAGTCGAGGTGATCTTCGGACCCATTGACGTGAGCTCTGCAACCCTGGCGTCCAGTGCGTTCGACGCTCCCATTGCACCGATCCAGTTCGTGCCCACGACCCAACGGAAACGTGTGTTGCCCTGATAAAGCCACCTCTCGGTGTCCATCTCGACGGGGTGTCCCTCGTAGGAGTGGGGAGATTTGTCCAACGGATAGCCGGCCGCTTTCTGACCGCCACGCTGGTGGCCACCCATCCTGCTCGTCGCACGGCCTTCGCGCCCAACAGCACCAAGCACCATGCCGAGGCTGCCGATGGCGGCCGTGTTCTCGTAATTGTGGGACCAGTAGACGCCCTTTTCGAACAGCACCATCGTCTTTGGTCGCTCTCCGCCGCCCCCTGTCATGATCCGGGCGGCCTCCTGGATCTTTTCGAATGGCACACCGGTCGCAGCTTCGACGCCTTCAGGGCTGAAATCGCTCTCGGCCTCCAGGTACTCCTTGTACTGTTCGAGGGATCGCCCGAACTGCACCCTGCGCCACTTGCCCTCTGCAGCGATCTCGTCCTCGGACGCCATGTGATCGCGGATGAACTCTGTGTCCTCCCATCCTTTCGCAAAGATCTCTCTGGCAATCGCGCCATAGAGGGCAGTATCGGTTCCGGGCAGGATCTGGAGATGCAAGCCTTCGTGCTTCTCCGCGTACACAGCAGTGAACGTCTTTCGCGGATCGACGTAGATGATCGTTGCACCGCCTGGCTGTTGCCATGTGGTGAACCGAATGGTCTTCGTCTCATACGGATCCGAACCGGCAATGAAGAGCACATCTGCTGCCTTGTCGTCAGCGAACGCTGACCCGAAGGCATCGATACCAACGTCAGACAAACCGGGAACGTCGTCACCGTCCGCAGGGGCATGGTGCGGAGAGATATTGGGAGTCCCAATCTCTCCCAGGACAAGCTTGGTCGCCGCGAAGACGTTCTCGTAGAACTGGTACGAATAGAGCTTGAACCCCCACGCGAGTTCGTCCCACGTCTCGAGCGTGTACTCGGATAGCCGGGCGACGAGATCGATGGCGTCATCCCACGAGATGGGGACGTGCTCGCCATTGACCTTGAGCATCGGCGTCAAGTAACGGTCGGACGTAAGGCCATCCTTTGTGTAGAGCTTCTTGGCGAGGGCGCCACCGCGAACCGAGTGCGTGCCTCCGACATTGACAACCTCGGAATCAGCATCGGGAATGATGATGACATTCGTTGCCTGTCCATCCTCCTCGATGACGGTGTGCATGTTCTGGGATGGCCATCTGCCAGAAAGCGTTCCCGTTGGAAAGTCGACTCCGAGAGCATTTTCACTCGCACCTCGACCACCCTCCGTTCCCTCTGGCCACTTGTACACCTTGTAGCCGCACGCGACTGGGCAGTATTCACAGCAGATGATTGACATCTCGGCATCGACAGGAGGAAGAGGCACGGACGCGATTTCGGTGGTCATACGGACCCTCCTACTAGTTCTCCACCTTCGAGCGAGTTGTCGTATCCGTAGACCAGACGCATGAGTCCGCCCGCCATCACGGAGTCACCCTCAACGCTGAGCAGAACTTGGGGGAGGTTTTGCGTTGCCTGGCCCATCGCGACAATTCCTCCGTGGATGAGGTCGAAGGTCGTGTAGTGGCAGGCGCACGGGCCGAGGGCCTTCAGGTCGTGCTGATACTCGCTGATCGGACAGCCCATGTGAGTACAAATCTTTGAGAAGGCAACGATATCGCCATCTGGTCCAACGCCCCCGACAACTGGCTCACCCATCTTGACGAGGATATTTGCCTGGCCAACCAGCGGATAGTCGAAGAACACAGGAACGCCATCCTGGAGCGCGGACAGCAACGCCACTGTCACGCTTGGGAAGACCCCAACCATGGCAGCGCCATCGCCACCACCGTTTCCATCTGAATCCGAGTCGAACGCCTTCGGCAGGATCAGGAAGAGAGCTAGTCCCGTTCCCGCGGCTCCCGCCACATACATGAATTCGCGCCGAGTCGCTTGCACGGTCTCTCCAGTCGATTGGGACAAACGCTTAGGTCGAGCCTAAGGGTCTTTGCGAACTGTAACAACTTCTACAGGAGATGTCAGGAATAGGGCACCGCTATCTTGATCCGGTGCGCCCTGTTACCTCAATCGCCGTGGCTGTGCTACTTGGCATGATCCTGCTCGCGTTCGTCTTCAAGCTCGCCACCGGCGGATTGACCCCCTGACAGCGATCGAGATCACACCGGGCCCGACGTCAGCGAACGGTGCCTAATCGGCAATCTCGAGCGGAATCCGATTCCCGCCATCCGACCTTCCAAGAACCACGGTGTCCCCCACCCTGAACGCGAACGCTTCGTCAGCTCTCCCCCCTCGCACTGCAATGGCGATCTGACCATGTGAATCGACATGGATCACTGGTTCTCCCTCCGCAACAGCCCCGTAGGTCGATCCCCATACAACACGCGACTCCTCCATGTTGAACCCGACCGTGAGATCATCGCCGACGGACAAGCCGAGAGATTCGAGATCGGAGGGCGCAACATTGAACTGGACGTTGCCGAATGTATCGATCCACAACACGCTCCCGCGCACAGCGCCATTCCCAGCTGGTTCAGCCAACGGGACAAGGAGTGGGCTTATCGATCCGGGATCGAGTATCGGTCCTAGGTCATCTATCTGTGCTTGACCAGACGCGAGCACTGCAGCAGCAGGGCCGAAGACATCGCGTCCGGCAAACGTCCCGCCCGCCGAAGGCAGCTGATACAGAGCCTCTTCGAGAGACACAATGCGGTCCGCGCCACCGACCATTGCAACTGCTGGCGCCAGGAGCCCATTGTCCGGTCCAACGAAAAACCCAACGGGGGTACGTGCTGCTATTGCTCTGCGGTCTGTGCCAACGCCAGGGTCGACAACCGCGAGAAGTACACCGTCTGGCATGAACTGGACAGCCCTTGTGAGTGCCATCGCTCCGCCGTGGATATCCCCGTGCGAAATGCCGTGGGTGATATCGATGATTCTGGTGGCCGGTGCGATTCGAGCAATGACCCCGTGCACAACACCTACGAACTCATCTTCATAGCCGAAGTCGCTGAGAAAGGAGATTGGAGCATTCACTGGATGCAAGCGTAGTGAACCGACCAGACGTTCAACTCGCCTCCGCCGCCGATACCGTCTACCGTCTACCGTCTACCGCCACCCACAGGACTATGAACGACTCAGAACCCAGTGCCTCCGTTTTCGACACGATCGAACCGCAAGAGAGCGTCAAGAAGCCGAAACTGCACAAGAAGTTCTATGAGGAGGAGCTTGAGCGCCTCCAGACGGAACTCGTGATGCTCCAGAGCTACATCAAGGATGAGGGCCTCAAAGTGGTCGTCGTTTTCGAGGGCAGAGATGCCGCTGGCAAGGGTGGCGTCATAAAGCGAATCACGGAGCGTCTCAACCCCAGGATCTGCAGGGTCGAAGCACTCGGCACTGCTACGGAACGCGAGAAGACGCAGTGGTGGTTCCAGCGCTACGTTGCAAAGCTTCCTGCGGCTGGAGAGATCGTTCTGTTCGATCGCTCCTGGTACAACAGGGCACTCGTCGAACCCGTCATGGGCTTCTGCACCGAGGATGAGTACAAAGAGTTCCTCAGGACATGTCCAGAATTCGAACGCATGATCGTGCGCAGCGGGATCATCCTCATCAAGTATTGGTTCTCCGTGAGCGACGAGGAACAGGAGCGCCGATTCGAGGCACGGATAGGAGACACGACCAAGCGGTGGAAGCTGAGTCCAATGGATCTCGAGTCCAGGGCGCGTTGGATTGAATTCTCAAAGGCGAAGGACATCATGTTCGACCACACGGATATCAAGCAGGCGCCGTGGTACGTTGTCAACGCAGAGGACAAGAAGAGGGCTCGCCTCAACTGCATGAGCCATCTTCTGACAATGATCCCCTATGAGGACCGCACACTGGGGCCGATCGAACTCCCTCCCCGACAGATCGACAGCGGCTACATTCGCCCACCGATCACTGAACAGACCTTCGTCCCAGAGAACTACTAGAGGTTTCCCCTCTTCTCCTGCTCACGCTCTATCGACTCGAATAGGGCCTTGAAATTGCCAAGCCCGAATCCTATGGCGCCTCTGCGCTCGATGAACTCGAAGAAGACGGTCGGCCTGTCCTGGAGCATTTTCGTAAACGTCTGGAGCAGGTATCCGTCGTCGTCCTGATCCATCGTCAATCGTAGAGCCTTTGGAACTCGCTGCACACAATCGCGTAGCATGGCACCAGATGCCGAAGGAGCAACATGCCCTACTACCGATCCGTCGGTGAAGTCCCAGCCAAACGCCACACTCAGTTCCGCCAACCAGATGGCACCTTGTATGCCGAAGAACTGATGGGCGAGGAGGGTTTCTCCTTCGACTCAGCCCTCCTCTATCACAAGCACATTCCGACAGGACTCAAGTCGATCGAGGCGGTTGAGACCGAGGATCAGGAGACTTCTGCAACTCATCCGATGATGCCAAGGCACTTCAAGACACATCAACTCAAGGCGGGGGGCAACGCGGTGCGCGCCAGGGCTC
>JAMBLH010000186.1 GCA_023336875.1 Actinomycetes bacterium | reverse complement strand
TCGACGAGTCCACGGAGGGAGGTGGTGAGGGTTGGTTCTCCGACTCTCCAGTTTCCCGAATCGCCGATGACAATTACGTCGGACTTGAGAAGCTCCCCGTATTCTTCGAGGAAGCCCGCAAGATGTGGCGAACCGATCTCCTCTTCGCCCTCTATGAACACCTTTATGGTCACGGGGTTGTTGTCACCCAGAGCTCTGATCGATGCAAGATGAAGCACGATCCCAGCCTTGTCATCTGCGGAGCCGCGACCGAACACACGGCCGTCTCTCTCGAAAGGCTCGAAAGGTGTTGTGTCCCAATCATCGTCGGGTCCGGGCGGCTGCACATCGTGGTGTGCGTACAGAAGAACCGTTGGAGCATCAACCGGTCCGAGTATCTCGCCGTAAACGGCTGGATGAGCTCCATCGATTTCCAGGAGACGCACGTCGTCGAGTCCCGAAGCGGAGAGGAGGGACGCGACCGTATCAGCGGACCGTCGCACCTCGGCTTCTGGATACCCGGGCGCGCTCACCGACGGGATACGAACCAGGAGCTCGAGCTCATCGCGAATCCGGGCGGCGTCTTCTTCTACAAATGATCGAAAAGGTGTTGTCATCCACACATCGTAGAGGTCGTGGGCTGGATGACGGAGTCAGGCGAAGCGGATGGCACTCGTTGGTCGCTTGGGCCCGAGATCCGATACGGCCGCGAACGAGATCTCAAACGGTTGATCCGGCTTCAGTCTCGGCACACTAATGCCGAGGTCGGTTGGGGCTGCTGGCAGGTCCACGACGATGTGAGAGATTCCAAAGGCCTGCACGTAGCCGATGCTGCCTCGCATGGACGCTGCCAGTTCGAAGGCGGAGCGGAGGGCCCTGTAGTCGTTGCTATGGAGATCCTCAGAAACGGTATTCCCCGTCAGCGCGGCTGCGGCCTCGATGCTGAGCAGATCGTCCCTGCCGGAGATGGAGACCGTGGCACGATCTGCTCCCTGTTCCGTGCGAAGAGTGATGAAGGCACAGCCCGAATCAGTAGCGGCGTTCAGAACCGTGCGGAGGATCTGGCGTACCTTGGCGCTGTCGCCCCAGGCGCGACTGTGCGCAAGGTCAGATTCAAGGATCGCATCCGTGGTGATCGTCGATGCGATCGAGATGATCTCCTGATCCAGCAGCACGACCGCTTCAATCGACGGGTCGTCCGCCGAGCCGATCCGAATCTCGGCGAGATCTGATAGCGCACGTTCGACCTCTCGTGCATCGGTGCGGATTGCGATCAGCATCTCACGTTGTTCGTCGAAGGCGAGATCAGGCGAGTCGACCATGTGGTCGGCGAAGCCGACTATCGATGTCAGCGGATCCCTTAGCGAGTAGGCCATGCGGGTTCGCAATGAGGCATCGGCGGTGTGAAGGGAATCGATCTCAAGTCGGAGCCGATCGGTCTCCTCCGACAGCGAATGGCTGCTACGAGCCACGATCGCCGTATAGACACCGAGGGCAGCGATCGCAATCGCTCCCCCGAGCATGACCAGTCGAGGTGCCGCACTAATAGTGGTGACGATGCCTCCGAGGGCGAACAGAACCCCTCCGACTACGGCTGTCACTATCCAGGCAGTTGGGGCTGTGCGATCAGAGCGCATGTGTTCACCTCTTGTCATCTATCGACGACGCGCACAGATTCGTAGAGGATGCTTGTGTGCTGTGCCGATTGACTAGTCAGAATTACGAGCGGTCAGCTATCGGCTGTCAGCTTTCGGCAGTATCCTTCCCCAATGGATGTCCCGATACTCGTTGCTGTCGATGTGCCTCTGGTTGGCGATGAGAGGCGAAAGAACTGGGCGAAGATCGTCACGAATGTCGATGAGTCCCTCACGTCTGGCTGGGCGTTCGAAGGTGATTTCATAGCCACAGGCGGTATCCAGGATGTCCCGATCGGATCGGTCCTCCTTCTGTACGGCGAGAGAGGATCACGCACGAATCCACAGATCGAGGCCAAGGTGTTGAGGGTCAACAGCGATGGTACGATGAGCCACGTTGCAAACGCAAAGGGCCGGGCCTGGGCGAGGACTCTCCGCGATCAGATCGTAGAGCTTCTTGCCGAGAAAGAGGAGGCCCCTGTGACCCAACGACCATGGGGGCCAGAGCTTCTTCACTACTCGACCGGGGCACTCGAGGAGGAGCTACGCAGGCGCGAATGATGCTCTGCGGGCCAGCACCAGGGCGTAGCGGTTCTCTGCATCCGACCACCAGTCGGTAACGCTGAGCCCGGCATTAGCCAGTTCCTCCGTGATCTGTTCCCTTGTGAACTTGCACGACCATTCCGTATGGATTGATTCGCCGGCCTCCATGGTGATCTTGAGGTCGATTGTCTCAAGACGAGCCGAGACGTGTCGGTTTGCTCGAAGGCTTTGCTCCATGCAACCGGTCGTTGCGTTGAGTTGCGTTACATGGTCGAACGCATCGAGGTCGAAGTCGCCGTCGAGTTCGCGGTTCAGTACCGTGAGGACGTTCTTGTTGAACGCGGACGAAACTCCTGCCGAGTCGGAGTATGCCGCAATAAGGATTGACTCGTCCTTCATCAGGTCGATGCCGAGCAGGAACCCGTCATCCCCTTCTAGCATCGAGGCGACCGAATCGAAGAAACTCGGCCGTTGATCGAGCGGTAGATTGCCGATCGTGGAGCCAAGGAACGCAACGAGTCGCCGTCCCTCCCTCTGCACCGACGCCAGATCTGATCCGAAGTCACCGACATACCCACGGACCTCCAGCCACGGGTACATCTCCGTGAGATTTTCACCCGCGTGCCTGAGGGCAGACTCAGATACGTCGATCGCCACGTAGACGTTGCCTGCTTCCCTTTCGTGTATTGCGGCGAGCAGCAGCTGCGTCTTCCTGGCATAGCCAGCGCCTATCTCGACCAGTTCGTCTGGATGGACAGCGGCGATGATGTCATTGGCGTACATCTCAAGGATCTGTGCTTCGGCTCTTGCGAGGTAGTACTCGGGGAGACGAGTGATCTCCTCGAATAGCGCTGAGCCGTGGTCGTCATAGAAGTAGATCGATGGAAGGCTCTTGTGCTCTGCAGTGAGTCCAGCGCACACATCGGCGATCATCTGTTGGCTGGCATCGGCCGCGTGGCCGATGCGGGTGAGGGTGAATCTTGCTTCGTCTCCAGTCATTGCACGTCCCATGCCAGACGCACACCAGCGAGTATCTGTCGTCTCTGCCTGTAGTCCCAATTGCGAAACGTGTTGCGCGCCACAGACGGTGCCGTTGCCCACGATGCTCCCCGCAGGACCCTGTACTCCTCGTCCTCGAAGAAGACCTCGGAGTACTCCGGATAGGGGAAGGTCGAGTAGCCAGGGTAGGGAAGGAACCGAGACGATGTCCACTCATAGACATCACCAAGGAGTTGTTCTACGCCGCGGGCCGATGCTCCCAACGGGTACGACCCAACGGGAGCGGGACCCCATCCGAGCTGCCCGATATTGGCATGTTCGCGGGTTGGAGGTTCATCGCCCCACGGATACTTGCGGGTACGCACCGAGTCCGGATCGGTGCTGGCGGCTTTCTCCCACTCCATCTCAGTCGGAAGTCGCCCACCCTCGTATTTCGCGAACGCTTCCGCCTCCCAGAAACTGATGTGGATCACGGGCTCTCGCGGATCGAGAGTGCGTATCGTTCCAAGCATCACCTGAGTCCAACCCCCCTCGCCATCGCGATGCCAGCCCTGAGGTGCGTGGTGATCAACACTGGTGCGCCATGACCAGCCCTCCTTCGACCACAATTCGGGTCGCTCGTAGCCCTCCGATTTGATGAACTCAACGAATCTGGCGTTCGTCACGGGGAACCTGTCGATATCGAACGTCTCGACGTGCACCACATGTGCCGGACGCTCGTTGTCATATGCAGACGTACGGTCGTTCGTACCCATGTCGAAGGGGCCCCCCTCGATACGGACTCGTTCTCTCTCGTCGACGCTGCGAGGTGTTGGCAGTCTTCGAGCGACAGACAGGTCGTACGGGTCCAGATCTTCTCTCAGGTTCAGCGCCTGAAGGATCGTCTCCTGGTGTTGCGCCTCGTGCTGGATCGTCATCTCGAACACGTAGCCGCCGTGCGCGAGTTGAGGGCCTTCGATGATGTCGGATCTGCTGAGCACGAGATCGACCTCGCGACGCACGCTATGGAGGTAGCCGGTCGCCTCATCGCGGTCGAGGAGCGGTAGATCGCCTCGTATCCATCTTGGATTGTCGAACGGGTTGTACATGGCGTCGCGCTCGGCGTCGTGCGCGTCCTGTCCACCCAGTTCGCGGAGCACCCAGTACTCCTCGAAATTGGCGATGTGTCCCATGTCCCATACAAGGGGACTCATGAGAGGATTGAACTGCCCGTGGAGATCGTCGTTGCTCAGGGCGTCGGTCATCGAGAAGGTCCGAGAACGCACGCGGCCCAGGCCGCGCGAGAGACGAAGCTTTGTATCAGCCGCGGATTGGGTCGTCATATGAAAAGCATAGGAGTCTTGGTGGTGTCGGTTGGATAGTCAACGGTGCTCGGAGTGGATGCATTCCCGCCCCGATCGCCGTTTCGTGGTTCGTGACCGACAAGTGACTGTTCAGCGGGGAGGCTGACCGTCCACCTGATTGGCAGCGATAATTCCAAACGTGGCGCCAAAAGGATCGCTCACGACCGCCGACACGCCCATACCACTGGCCTCCGGTCGCTTGACGACGGATCCACCAAGCTCAGCGACCCTTGCAGCAGAGGCTTCGCAATCGTCGACAACGAACCATGTGAGCCAGTGTGCCGGCACCTCGTCGGGCACCATTCCCGACATGTCGTAGGCACCAGCATTCGAGCGGTCACCAACCTTGAGCATTGTGTACGCGAAGCCATCGAAGTCCATGGCGTCAGCGTCCCAGCCCAACAGCGCCGAGTAGAACGAGACGGCACGGTCGAGGTCGCGCGACGCGATCTCGTTCCACGTCATGGCGTTCGGCACGTTGAACACCTCGGCACCGTCATGTGCGCCGGATTGCCAGAATCCCACCGCCGCGCCGACAGGATCAATGATGAAGAACATCCGTCCCGCGTCCATTACATCCATCGGTTCCATGATCGGTGTTGCACCAAGCTCTATTGCCTTGGCGAACACGGCATCAACGTCGTCAACGATCACGTATGAGGACCATGCGGGAGGTTGGCCAGCCTCGATCTGTTCGACACCGAGTTCACCCATTCCTGCTACGACCCTGCCATCGAGCGTGAACATCGAGTACGGAAATGAATCTGACTCTCCTGCAACGGCTTCCCAGCCGAACAATTGACCGTAGAACGTTGCGCCTGCAGCTGTGTCAGGTACGGCTACGTCCGCCCATCCAATCGTTCCGTGTTGAAGTCCCATCAATGCTCCTCATAGCTATTGCAGACATGTCGTGCCAGTTGTCTGCGTGAAGTTGGCTGCGTGAAGTCTCAACCCTACCTGTTGGGTATGACAAGAATTACCAATTGTCACCATACGAGTGCTAGTGGTCTGTGGCCTTGGGAGTGACGCGCCATGTGGTGATTCCGGTGATGATCATTGCCATTGCTGCCATGATCAGAGCGACCGTCATGTACTCATCTCCAGGGGGTGTCGTTGAGACGAGTTCGGCGGTTTCAGCAGCAACGATCAGTGCGAGCATCGCGTCAGGTTACAGCCTTCGTGCGTCTGGTGACAGGTGCACTCGATGACAACAGGCCAACACCAACACGGCAACACCGTACCGCTTCATAATATCCTCGTAGGATGTCCGAAGTGCCCCAAGAGACGTCCGTGGGTCCCCCGCCGCTCAAATATGTGCTCGGTGGTGGCCTCAGACTCACATTCGGATTCGTCAGGCGGAGGCCGTGGTCCTTTGCGCTTGCTGTGGCTGGAGCTCTCCTTTTCGTGTCGGCGATCGTTGCATCCGCGGTGGTCGCTGGCGTAATCACTGACTCCCTCATCATCCCCGTTCTCGAAGAGGGAGAGTCGACGGTAGGTAGGCTCTGGCCAGCACTTGCACTGATTGGCGCTGTCGCCATCTGGAAGGCCATCGGCGTTACGCTGCGCAGATCGGCGGCGGGATGGCTCCAGTACGGCACGAGGGCCGATGCCAGGAAACGACTGATCGAACACCAAATGGAGCTGGACCTGGCGTGGCACGACGGTAGGTCGACGGGTGACCTTCTCTCGGTCAGCGAGGTCGACACCAACCAGGGGACATTCGTCCTCGCACCGTTCCCCTACGCGACCGGTTCCTTGTTCCTGCTCATCGGGACCGTCGTGCTTGTGGGGTCCACCGATATTTTACTCGGAGTCATCGTGCTCGTAGGCCTTCTCTCGATGATCGCGATTGACATAGCGGGTGCCTTCCGGACCTATCAACCATTCGTCGAGGTTCAACACCAGCGAGGTCGCGTATCGGGAATTGCTCACGAGTCGATTGACGGTTCATTGACGATCAAGGCGCTCGGAAGAAGAGTGGAGGAGACGGAACGTTTCACCGAAGCGTCAAACACCCTGCGAGATGAGCTGATTCACGTCAACTCAAAGTGGGTCGGGTACCGCTCGGTCGTCGAGTCGATACCGACGATCCTCACGCTCGCGATCTTGGTGGTGGGCGCATTCCGGCTCACCTCAGGTTCGGTTTCAGCGGGAGATCTCGTCACAGTTGCGTATCTGTTGTCCCTCCTGATGATGCCTGTGTCGCTTCTCGGATTCGTCATCTGGGAGATGGCACATTCAATGGCTGCATGGGAGCGAGTGCAGGCGATTCTCGATGCGGAGGACGTCGTGGATCATGGCGGAGCGCAGGCGAAGACCGACGTGACGGGTGGTGCTGTGGATACCGCCGATGTCTCATTTGGATACACCGGGGATGGGCTGGTGCTGCGCGATGTTGACCTTGACATTCGCGGCGGTCGCACCATTGCGGTTGTCGGATCTACAGGGTCAGGTAAGTCGACGCTTGCACTTCTCTTTGCACGGTTGTGGGATCCAATTGATGGCCGCATCCTGATTGACGGCAGAGATGTCAGGGACTTTGCTCGGTCCGAACTCGCAGGAGAAGTGGCATTTGTTGCCCAGGAATCATTTCTCTTTGACGACACGGTCGAAGGGAATATCACGCTCGGAGCGGCCATCTCACGCGACGACGTCAGGGCGGCCGCTGCCCTTGCGGGAGCGCAGCAGTTCATCGATGAGCTCGAGTACGGATTCGATACCCGGATCGGCGAGAGAGGGATGTCGCTTTCAGGCGGTCAGCGACAGCGCATCGCTCTCGCGAGGGCTCTCGTGCGCCGCCCGCGTGTACTCATCCTCGACGACGCAACATCTGCGGTCGATCCGTCTGTCGAAACCAAGATTCTCAAAGGGCTTCGAAGATCTGAATTGCCATCGACTGTTGTGATAATCGCCTATCGCAAGGCATCCATTGAGTTGGCCGACGAAGTGATCTTTATCGAGGGTGGAACCGTTGCTGCACAGGGGCCTCACGATGAACTCATGGCGTCGACGCCAGGATACTCACGCCTCCTGACCGCCTATGAGGATGACGCCGCGCAACGTGCCGACGATGGCGGTGCGCAGTGACGACATCCAATGCACCGATGAGAACGTCCAAGGCGCTGGCACTCTCATTCAAGGTCGCACCGGAGCTTCGGACTGGGCTGATCGTGACGCTCATCCTTGCGGTCATCGGGACCGCCCTCCAGATCGTGGTCCCTGTTGTGCTGCAGCAGATTATCGACAACGAGATTCTTGGCACTGGGGAGATAGACACCACCGCGGTGCTGCGGCGTGGCGGGTTCGCCATGGTCGCCGTACTTCTGGCAATGGTCGCGAGGCTCGTCTCGCTCCGTCGTCTCATTCGGTCCTCGTCGTCCGGGCTCTCCCAACTGCGGATCAGGACGTTTGATCATCTCCACCGGCTGTCGATGCTCGAGCTCCAAGCCGAGCGCAGAGGTGCACTTGTTGCCAGGGTCACCTCCGACATCGAGACCATCCAGCATTGGATGGAATGGGGTGGTGTGGGGATGGTTCTTGGTGTGGCCCAGATCCTGCTCGCCTTGCTCGTCATGGTCGTATATGGATGGCAACTTGCGCTGGCGACGGTGGTCGGTGTTGCAGCGTATACGTTGATGATCGTCGCGTTTCAGCGAGTGCTTTCAAAGGCGCATGACAGGGTGCGCGAGCGTGTTGCAGATTCACTCTCGGTGACAGGCGAAGCGATCTCTGGCCTTTCGACCGTCCGCGCCTATGGCATGGAGGAGATCGTGATGGAACGCGTTGATGGAAAGCTCGATGAGCAGTTCAGCGCCGAGGTGAAAACCGCTATCTTTGCATCCAGTCTCTTTTCGAGCGCAGAACTTTTCGCCGGGATTCTGACAGCGATGGTTGTTGGACTCGGGGTCGTGTTCGGGCCATCGTGGGGCATTTCTGCCGGTACCCTTGTGGCGTTCCTCTTCCTCGTCAATCTCCTCATTGAGCCGATTCAGCGTCTTGTTGAGACGATTGATCAGGCGCAATCTGCGGGCGCAGGACTGCGCAAGATCCTGGATATCATCGAGACACCGATTCTGATCCCCGACCCCGTCGGCGGTACGCGACTTCCTGACCGGAGTCTTCGTGTTGAGTTCACCGACGTCAGTTTCCACTATCCGAACGGCCCAGACATTCTTGGCGGGATCGACATCCATATCCCAGCTGGGGAACGGGTGGCAGTTGTTGGTGAAACGGGCTCAGGCAAGACGACATTTGCAAAGCTGGCAACACGTTTGTTGATTCCCCAGGCCGGCCAGATCGCGGTCGGGGGTGTGGATATTGATGACGTGCCATTCGACTCGCTCCGATCACACATTGCGTACGTTCCCCAGGAAGGCTTTCTGTTCGACGCAACAGTGGCAGACAACGTTCGCTACGGAAGGCCAGGTGTCTCTGATGATCTGGTGCGCAGCGCCTTCGAGGACATTGGGCTTCTCGATTGGGTTGATTCGCTTCCGGGCGGAATAGAGACGGATGTCGGCGAGCTTGGTGGAAACCTATCTGCAGGAGAGCGACAGCTCGTTGCCCTTGTCAGGGCATGGATCTCAAACCCATCCGTTCTCGTGCTCGACGAGGCGACCTCAGCTGTTGATCCCGCCCTCGAGGTCCAGATCCGCAATGCCATCGAGAGAGTCACCCAGGGCAGAACCTCCATCACCGTTGCACACCGGCTCTCAACGGCAGAAGCCTCGGATCGGGTACTCGTGTTCGACGGCGGCGAGATAGTCGAGGATGGCTCTCACGCGCTGCTTGTGGCAAGCGGGGGCGTGTACGCGTCCATGCACAGAGATTGGGAGGGCTCGACACGGGGATGAGAAGGCTTCCCCACGTGAAAAGGCCCCCGGGTGGGGGCCTCTTCGATGAGGGTCGGTGGGTGACTGGCTTGGTGTTTGGATCGTCTTGTTCGGGAACAAGTAGCCTCGCCGGCCTCCCACCTATTCCTTGGTATCGACACATTCTGATTGTTCTTGAGTGATAGGCACTAGGTCGTTCGACCCGATTCTGGAGTTGCATGTGCGCCACGCGTCATGTGGGCTCGAAGATTGACTCGATGCCGTCGATGGGCGGTGGGTAGCGAAAGCGCACCCCATCAGGCATCGGCGCGCCGACTCTCTCGAGCGCCAGCCACCACGACGAGGATGAACCGATTGACCACCGCAGGAGCGACACGAGTGATCTGCCGCCTGAGATTGCTCCCGGCATCGATCTCACGCCGAGTATCGTCGCAACCCTTGGTGGGAGTGTCGCAACAGCGGCTCTGAAGAGCAGTTGGTACGGTGCTCTCGCGCTCAGTGGCAGGGGCGGATTGCTGAGGAACGTGAGCGTGTTGTGCATCCCAGGTGATCGATCGAGATCCGGGTGCGTGTTGATCCACACGGCAAGCTCATCCCGGGTATCAGGGAGTTCCGGCGCGTGCAGAAGTGCACCGAGCCGTGCCTGTTCCGCCGCGAACTGGTCAGCACGTCCGTGTGTAAGTGGGCGCGGACCAAACGTGTCGTACGCCGTGAGGAATGACTCTGCGAGCACGTTGTGAACCCATGAAGCACCTGACCCGGAGCTCGCCGTGTATCTGATTCCGCGGTGCGATGTGCCCTCGACTGGCTCGTGTGCTCTTCGAACATCGGCAAAGGCCTGCTCCACCTCTGGCATTGCTCCATAGGAGGTGGCTGTCACATAGGAGGTTGTCCGCGACAATCGCCCGAGGGGGTCCGTTGCATACGATGAATGGTCCGCTACCCCCGCGACCACCTCAGGGTGCACCGCCTGGACCAGGAGCGCTCGAATGCCTCCAACCATGACGGAGAGATCGCCGACGATCTCCCATGTTGCGGACCCAGATCCGAACAAACCGGGATCGCCGCGGAAGTCGAGGGAGTTGGCCAGCGGGTAGTCGGCGTGGGCGAACAAGCCAACCGTCATTCCAGCGACGGCGTCTCGAAGATTCCAACCCATGTGCATGCAACTCCGTCGAGTGATCGTGCTGGGAGGCTCCCAGCTCATAGCGAACGCTACCGGAGCATCGGAGGTTCAGGTTTGGATGTCATCATGACTGCCGACAAGGTGCGTGAAACGGTACGATGCACTCGTTCGGAGCGGCCCGCCAGATAATGCAGAGCGGAGCCGATTGATTGGAGATTCTTATCGCAGGCAAGGACGACTATTTCAGAGCGAAGGGTGTCGTGGTCGAAACGCTTCCCAACGCCACATTCCGGGTGAAACTGGAGACTGGTCACGAGGTCACGGCTCGCGCGTCGGGGAAGATGCGCAAGGGTCGAATGATCCGGATCATTCCCGGTGACTCGGTTGAGGTGGATGTCTCCGCATACGACCCTTCGATGGGTCGAATCGTCTGGCGCTATAGATAAGCATCGCACTGTCATGCCGATCGCTCAGCTATGCCGATCGCTCGGCGGGAGCCTCGCTGTCCGACATACGACCGCTTGCTTCGCTCGCTCACGATGAACGACTCTCAGTCGTCAGCCGTTCGTCGCACGCGTGACATACGCCTTCGATCTCGAGGACGTGGTCGAGGACTCTGAAGCCCGCGTCGCCTCCAAGGGAATCAACGATCGTCTTTAGTTCGCTCTCAGCGTGGCGGGGTACCTCGATGTCCTCGATTGCCCCGCACGAGACACAGACGAGATGGTGATGGTGGCCAGTGAGCCACTCAGCGAGCTCGTATCGCCCCACTCCATCGGATCCGTGGTGTTTCCTGAGCACATCAGATTCTTCAAGGATCGAGAGCGTGCGATACATCGAGGACACAGGAACCGCCATTCTCGGGCTTCGTGACAGCTCGGCCGCGGTACGAGGGCCAGAGGCCATCTGAATCGTTGCAACGACCGAACGTCTTCCTGTCGTGTACCTGATCTCATCGGCTGCAAGCTGCTCCCTCACCAATTCGTGGAGTTCGGTCGATGGTGCGGGAGTTGCCATGGTCGAAGGCTACAGAGCGATTCTCAGTAGCGATACCGCGATGAGAATCAACTCAGGGTGCCCCGTCGTCATGGCTTGCTTCGATGTGAATCGAACGATCCTGGTGCACATGGCGTTGATCCGTCGGGCGGTGTGCGGGGTCGTCGATGAATACCTCTTCGCCCTCGACGTGCAGAAGCGCAGCGCCATATGCGGTCTTCAGGTTGGAAGCGGTAAGGACCTCGGCAGGCGTGCCCGACGCTATGACTCGACCCGACAGCAACAGGACATGGTCAGCAACACGCGCCTCTGCCAGGTCGTGTGTGCTTACGATGATCGTCCCACCTTTCTCCTGTTCGCTGTGAATTACGGCATCGATCGCTTGGGCCGATGGCAGGTCGAGACCCGTAAGGGGTTCATCGAGCAGCAACATGTCGTGATCCTGCGCCAAGCCCTGGGCTACGAACACGCGCTGGCGCTGACCGCCCGAAAGCTGTGTGAGGTGTCTGGTCGAAAGATCCGAAATCGACATTCGCTCCATGGCCGCATTGACGATCACGCGATCCGACTCGCTGAGCCGCCTCAACTCTCCGATGCTTGAGTACCTCCCCATGGTCACGACCTCATGGACGGTAATCGGTAGAGCTTCGTTGACCTTCGTGGTCTGGAGAACAAACGCGATTCGGCTGCGGGACGATGCACCGCTGACGTCGAGTTGGCCGCTCGTTGGAGAGACAAGTCCTGCAATGGCGTTCAGGATCGTTGACTTTCCCGAGCCGTTGGGTCCGATCAGAGCGGTCACCGCCTCGCGAGGGATCGTGAACGATGACGCGGCAATCGCAACCTGGGTTCCATAGCGGTACTCGACATCGGTTGCTGTAACGGCAGGCATTGGTCCAAACGGTAGACGGTGAGCGTCCTGTGTGTTCACTCCTCTGGTATCTTGTCCGGATGGAGCTCTATGCAAGGGTCAACATTCTCGATGGAAGGGCAGTTCGTCTCCCGTACGGCGACGTCAATGATGCGATTGCACTTGACGACGATCCGGTGAACAGGGCGAGGGGCTGGGTGGCAAAGGGAGCCGATCGACTCCACATCGTCGATCTTGACGCTGCCGCATTTGGGGACTACAAGAACCGCGGCCTCATCGAGGACATCATCACCGCTGTTGATGTGCCGGTGCAGGTTGGGGGCGGCGTCAGATCCCAGAAGGAGGTCGAGCGAGTCCTGGGTATGGGCGCGTGGCGCGTTGTGATAGGAACCCTTGCCATCATCGACCAGGTCCTGTTCTGGGAGCTCAATCGGCAGCACCCGCACAGAATCGTCGTCTCGCTCGACGTGAGACCCGATCTTGAGATTTCGATCAAGGGTTGGACGGAGCAGACGGGCGAATACCTTGAAGAGACGCTGATCAATCTGTCCTCGGGCGGGGCGGCAGGGTTCATGATCTCAGAGGTTGGGAGAGATGCTCTTGTCGAACCACCGAACTTCGAGGCTTTGAAGATGGCTGTTGCGTTGGTCGATGAACCGGTGATCGCTTCAGGTGGTGTCCGAGACCTTGAGGACATAGCAACTCTTGTGAACCTGACCGAGAACGGCCACAAGCTTGCCGGACTCGTTGTGGGTCGTGAGGTCACGGCAGGCCGCTTCACCGTCGAAGAGGCCGCGAACGAGCTTGCTGCCGCTGCCCATGTCCACGGACCATGGACTCGAGCGGAACTTGACGGAGCCCTCGCCCGGTACCGAGAGTCCCCGGTGGATCCGGCGGACGCTGATGCGGCAACCGTGTTCATTCAATGGCTGGCATCCGGCGGATGAGGGCATTCGATCGTGAAATTGCCTTGCCGAGTGGCAACCGAATTCAGATAGCGGAGTCCGCGTTAGATTTCTCTCCGAGGTGATACGTATGAAAACATTCTTCAAACTCTTGTTCATTACATTCGTTGTCGGATTGATCGCTGCTGTCGTCGCATCGATAGTTTCCAAGAAGAAACTGGAATCGATGTCGGACGATGAGATCAGGGAGTATCTCGGAGTGAAGCTGGCCGGCAGGGTCGGAGATGACCAACTGGTCACGATCCAGGACGCGGTCGTGTCCGGCGTCCGCGGCAAGAGGCCATCCGTTGATCACTACATCGAAGATGTTGAAGATGCCATGGACGATCTCGACCTTGTCGAGGAGGCAGCGGAAGCCGAGGAATTGGCTGAAGAGTCCGCGCAGGAAGCTCTCGAAGCTGTCGAGTAGAAGCTGACAAGGAGACTGCTCAATAGTGCATGTCGGCCACATCGACGACCATCCATCACCACTCGCTGTGGTCTCGTTTCTGCAATTCCCCACAAGGAGTAGCGGAAACGAGTCCTTTGCGAATGATGCGGCTGATCGCCGATCTGACCAACGACATCAATCAGCAGCCTCCTAGATGAGTCTCGGCTCCCGAGACCTATCGGATGTCTGTCGTCTGTCGAGAGTGAACAGCGCCAGGGCGACCCATACCGCAATGAAGCCGAACAGTTCCGTGGGTGTCATTGACTCCTTGAAGATCGTCACTCCGACCAGCAGTTGAAGCGTTGGAGCGATGTACTGGAGGAACCCGAGGACCGACAGCGGTATCCGCTTCGCTGACGCACCGAACAGCAACAGGGGAATGACCGTCACGAGTCCACCCGCGATGTAGAACGCTGTGGTGCCAGGTGACGATCCGAAGGACTCGCCCGTCGGTTCTGCGACGAATCCGAGAAGCACGATTGCCGGGATGAACAGCACCAGCGTTTCTCCGAACAACGACACAACCGGTGGTGGGGTCGCATCGCGTTTCTTCAGAAGG
>JAMBLH010000185.1 GCA_023336875.1 Actinomycetes bacterium | reverse complement strand
GGGCATTCGCGGATCTGGCATCACCAGTGTGGATGAAGAGTCATAACTCATAACCCGAAGGTCGCAGGTTCAAATCCTGCCCCGCTACGAAGAGAACCGTTGAGATTCCTACATGTCTCAACGGTTTTCTCGCGTCTTGAACGTTGGCGTGGCCCTCCATCGCGCGCAATGCGCGATCTGACGTACCGACACTTGACAACTGCTCCGAGACGTCGTCGAGGCCCCGTAGCTTCAGCACGGCGAGAGAAGGAGGTACCGCTTGACAGTCTTGACCTTCGGCCATCCAAGGAGCACGTCGAGAGGCCATCTGGAGTCTCCAGATGGCCTCTCGGTTTACGAGCCGTTTGTCGTCGTGCTCAGGACTTTGGTTTACAACCGTCGCTGCAGTGAGCGACCCGAGGGATCATGAATCTATGCATATTCGCTCCTTCCTTTGTCATTGTGATTTACGCATGTCGATCTGTGTGTGGTGACGTCATGCAGCACAGCATGAGAGGTTCTTGACGTCCTTGTTGAAGGTTTGTGCTGCGAGTTTGAGGGCTTCGGCCATTGTGAGGTAGGGGTGGAACATTGCGGCGATCTCGTCCACTGTTGCGTGGTAGTTCAGAGCAACCACGGCAGCTTGGATCACGTCGCCTGCACCCTCGGCGAGTACGTGGGCACCGAGGAGTTCTCCGGTCGCCTCGTCGGCGACGAGCTTGACGGCACCTGTTGTGTCCTGGTTCACGAGTGCACGTGGTACGGACGACAGTGGCAGTACCGATGTCATAACGGGATACCCTGCCTCTCGTGCAGCTGCTTCGGTAAGCCCGACAGAGGCGATTGACGGTGTCGTGAACGTGACCCGTGGCATCGTGCGCAGGTCGAGTGTTCGTCCAGCGCCGCGAAGAGCGTTCTCCGCGGCGATGTTCCCTGATGCCGCTGCAACGTATACGAACTGGGGTGTCGTCGTGACGTCACCGGCTGCCCACACGAGCGGATTGGTGGTGGCGAGACCTTCGTCGACGATGACCGCTCCGCGGGGATCAACCTCGACGCCTGCCGCTTCGAGGCCCAATGACGCTGTGTTTGGTCTGCGGCCCGTTGCCATGAGTAGCTGGTCTGCATGAAGACGAACGGTGGATCCTTCATGCTCGATGTCAAGCCACACACGGTCCCCGTCCTTACCAGCCGCCTTGGCAAGGGCGCCCTCGTGGATGGAGGCGCCTTCATCCTTGAGATGACGGCGCATGAGAACCGAGATCTCTGGCTCTTCGAACGGAGCAATCCTGGCCAATGCTTCGACCCATGTCACTTTCGATCCCAGGTGTGCGAACAACTGACCCAGTTCGAGTCCAATAGCGTTGGCACCTACGACGATCAGCTCGTCGGGAAGCTCGGTCAGTTCTAGTGCGGTCGTCGAGGTGAGGTACTCGGTCTCGTCGAGGCCTTCGATGGGCGGCACCCACGACGACGCACCGGTAGATATGAGGAAACGGCCCGCCGTTACCGGGCGACCGTCCACTTCGACACTATTGGGACCTGTGAACCCTGCAGTGCCCTTGATCAGATCGATGTCGTACACATCCAGCAGATTTGCGTACTTCTCCTGACGCAGCACACCGACGAGTTCATCTTTGGATGCAATCAACGTCCCCAGGTCGACATCACCTGCGGATGTTTCCACTCCCGGGAACGGTGAATGGCCAGCCTGGTGGTACAGCTCAGCGGGACGCAGAAGTGCCTTGGATGGCACACACCCAATGTTCACGCACGTTCCACCAATCGTTCCCTTCTCGACGATCGCCACCGTGGCTCCGAGGTCCCTTGCTTTGATACCTGCAGCGAATGCGGCAGAACCTGACCCGAGAATCAGGAGGTCGTAGTCGTGATCGCCCGCATCCTCGGTGGGAGCATTCTCCGCGGTGGGGGACGAAACCGACACGATCTCATAATTGGATCCTTCCAAGCCGGCCTCAGCCTTCGCGACATCGAAACCCCCCGAGTCGGTACCGGAAGCGAGCCCTCGTCGCCAATCGACCTCGAGATCGTCGAGACCCGCTTCAGCGAGGGCGTCGCCAACATGGCCTTCACAACCGTCACACGTCATTCCTTTGACATCGATGGTGATCCTGTTCTTCATTGTCTTCTCCGCTCTTGAGGGTGGCATAGCGTAGTCAAGTATTCTGTAATCAAAATCATTCCGGATTTGTTGTCTCGTCCTCAACAACGATCCGGCAGGTTCCGATGTCTCCACCAGATGTGTTCAGGAATCCTGTGCCAAGATCTAGCAGGGCAGCGACTCGACCGTTTGCGATCTTGTACTCGACGATCCTCCCCAGTCGCTCACTTTCGAGATATCCGCACCACACGAGACAGGAGAGATGTTGCGATACGCGACCCTGAGACAGTCCGACCTCTTTGACGATTTCTTTCTGGCTTCTTGGCCCGTCGAGGAGGAACTTGAGAATTCTGATTCGGGTCGCGTCGCCGAGCCCGCGGTAGATCCGGGCGACGAGCTCATCGTCGGTGAGCGGCGTTGGCGTGAGTTCAATGATGGCTGGTCGGCCCATCCTGGCTCCATTCTTTGTTGCTACTGGGACATTGACAATAGGGGATGCGTTCGCAAGTCACCGCACATCAGTTCGTCGTAATCCCTGTGATGGCATATGTGCCCGGTCCACACTGTGGGCACGAAATCTGTTGCGCGAGCGCTGTGCGAAGATGCTGACGTGCCCTACGGAGTTTGGCCTTTACGGCGTCTCCTGTGATGCCGAGTTCAGCCGCGGTCTCAGCGGTTGACAGTCCCTCGCCCAGCCGAAGCAGCAGAACTGCGGCTTGGCCTTCCGGGAGGTCTCTCACCGCGAGAGCGGTTCTACATCCCAGAATCGATATATCAAATACGTCCTCAGGTCCCACGTCCGTGCTCATGTAGTCCAAAACCTCGTCGGAAACAGCGAGCATGGGCTTTCGTCGCCGACGTACATCGAGGCATGTGTTGCGCGCCACTGCATAGATCCATGTGCCAACAGCCGAGTCTCCGCGAAACTTCGGCAGGCCACGCACGATGCGTTCGTTGATCTCTTGGGCCGCATCTTCGACCTCAGCAGGACCCACCATGCGATGGGCGCAACCTACCAGTCTGCTTTCGTAGCGCAGGAACAGTTCGCCAAGCCACTCCTCGTCCTCAAAGAGGGACAAGCCACAGAATTCCTCGTCGGTGAGTTTCCCACGAAGGGATCGCGACGGCACCGCGGTGGGCCGTTCCGGGGCCGGTGCGTGGGGAGCTGGGCTTTGTTGCATTGTTTGTTCCATCGCGATGTGTCGCATTATAGTTAACAAATGTTACGATGATGTGAACCCAACGGACCCGGAGACAATTCCCGTGACGAACACGACTTCTGAAACCCGTTCGAGTCAGGACGCTGCAACCATTGCCGGTGGCGTTGCTGGTGCCGTCGCTCTGGCGCTGTGCTGCGGCGGTGCACTGCTCGCTGCTGCATTCGGGCTTTCCGCCCTCGCGGCTTTCTTCGTGAACCCATGGTTCCTGATACCAGTCGCCCTTGTGGCCGGCGGTGTCATGTACTGGCGAACGAATCGGCGCAATGCCGCATGTGAGGTTCCGTCCAAGACCGAGGGAGCCTCCAAATGAGTGGTAAGCAACAGACCCGTCAGCAACACCGCAACCCGCAGCAACCAGCTGGCAGAACTCGTGGGATGGTCGTTGTTGGTGGGGTCCTCGCCCTCGCTGTAATTGCCGTTCTGTCTTTGGTGCTGTTCGACCAGGGCGATGATTCGAGTGCTGCGGTTGCGAGTGGCAACGAGGCTGCACCTGAAGTTGTGCTTGAAGGCTTTGATGGCACCGCGGTTGCGATCTCGAGCCTACGAGGTGGACCAGCTGTCGTGAATTTCTGGGCGTCGTGGTGCTTTCCATGTCTTGCTGAACTTCCGGGGTTCGAGAACGTATACCAGGCGCATGGTGACTCGGTGCAGTTCCTTGGCATCAATCTGAGTGATGATCCAGCTTCGGCACAATCTGTAGTCGAGGACACGGGGATTACCTATCCGTTGGCACGGGATCCTCGAGGCGAGGCATTCACCGCATTCGGTGGGTTGGGGATGCCAACCACGGTGTTTCTCGATGAGGAGGGCCGAGTCGTGGAGTTGTATACCGGTGAGCTGACAGCTCGCGAGCTGGAAGCAAAGATCATCGAATACTTCGAGAGCTGATGATCCTCACGACCCCGATCCTTTTTGCGTTCGCTGCTGGAATGGTGGCGACGGTGAACCCGTGCGGGTTTGCAATGCTCCCTGCGTACGTGTCGATGTTCCTTGGCGAAAGCGATGAGACTGAGATTTCTCCTGGCGTGTGGGCTGGCCTTCGCGTAGGTGCGGCTGTGTCCGTCGGCTTCCTCGCGCTATTCGCAGCCGTTGGCGTTGCCGTTTCCGCGGGTTTGTGGGGAATCTTGAACTTCGTGCCCTGGCTTGCCCTTGTCATCGGAGCTGGTCTGTTTGTCCTCGGTGTTGCAGTGCTGAGGGGCTTCCACCTCACAGCACGGGTCGTCAGCATCGAGACGTCCCGCAAGAGGTCCTTCCTCGGGATGGCTGGCTTCGGAGTAGCGTTCGGTACGGCATCGATTTCATGCACTCTTCCGATTTTCCTGTCGGTCGTTGGTTTGTCCACCAGAGCGGACTCACTGGTCGCCGGATGGGCAGTGTTCGTCGCCTATGCAGCAGGAATGGGTGTTGTTTTGACGGCGATTGCTGTTGCACTCGTGACGTCGCGCAGGCTGATGGTCGATCGCATGCGCACGATCCTCCCGTATGTTGAACGCATCGGGGGTTGGCTCCTCGTTGTGTCAGGACTCTTCATTATCTACTACTGGGGAGTCGCCCTCTCTGTGCAACCCGGGCAAGATTCGGTCCTGTACGCGCCGATCTCATGGATCGAGGGAGTGTCATCATGGTTCACAACGAGAGTTGGGAATGCACCCTTGGTGTGGGCCGGAGCCCTCGTAGGCGTCATAGCGTTGATCGTTCTCAATGAGATACGCCGCGCACAGAGACGGCGTACATCTGAAAACGTCACGTCGTGACCGCCATCATTGATGTTGACACGATCGTTGTCGGCGGCGGAATGGCAGGACTCCCGATCGCACTACGAGCAGCGAGGCGCGGACCCACGGTGCTCATCGAAGGCGATTTGTTGGGAGGCACCTGCCTCAACCGGGGGTGTATCCCGACCAAGACGATGATCCACTCGGCCAAGGTCGCGCATCTCGCGAGACGTGCCAGCGAGTTCGGGGTCGACGTGGGTGAAGTTTCAGTTGACCTCGGAAGGATCGTTGATCGCAAGGATGGAATCGTTGACAGCATCCGGAGCGGCTCGTACCGCGCCGCTGCGCGCTCTGACGACCTGACGTTGGTCGAAGCGTGGGCGCGATTCGTCGGTCCACACAGCATCGAAGCAGACGGAGAGGTCTACAGGGCCGATCGCATAGTCATCAACACCGGCGGTCACATATCGATCCCCGACCTTCCAGGCCTCGCCGACGTATCCACACTGGATTCGACGTCGGCACTCGACCTGCGAGACATTCCTGAGCATCTGATCGTTCTTGGCGGGGGATACGTGGGGTGCGAGTTTGCTCAGATGTTCAGAAGATTCGGGTCAGAGGTCACCGTCGTGCAGCGCCGCCCTCATCTTCTTCCCGCCGAAGATCCAGAGGTCTCCACTGTCATTGAAGATGCCTTCGAGCGTGAAGGCATCACCCTCCTTCTCGGCAACGAAGCAGCTTCAGTGACCGCAACGGGCACAGGCCTGGTCCTGAGTGTTGGGGAGCGAGAGGTCGCGGGCTCTGATCTCTTCGTTGCTGTCGGGAGAACCCCCAACACAGCCAGGCTCGGCCTGGAGAACACGGACGTCGACCTCGACAAGCGGGGTTTCATCGTTGTTTCAGACCAGTTCGAAACGTCAGCGTCCGGCATCTATGCAATAGGTGATGTGGTGGGTCCGCCCCTCTTCACACATACCGCACGTGATGATGCCGCGTTGCTCGCTCGCCACCTGTTTAAGGATGCGAACATCTCAACAGCGACGCGCTTGGTCCCTCACGCCGTATTCACTGATCCCGAGGTAGCGTCATTTGGGCTGTCCGAAGCAGAGGCAGAGGCGAAATTCGGTACCGCACATGCGGGAACGGAGAAGTTCCGCGGCGTCGCCAAAGCCAAAGCCATCGGAGAGACCGACGGATTCGTCAAGATCATCGCCAACCCCGACCGCGTCATAGTAGGAGCCACGATCGTTGGACCAGACGCAGGAAACCTCATCCACGAACTCGTCGTAGCCGCCTACGCTCAGCTCACCGTTGACCAGGTCCGTGACGCGATCCATATCCACCCAACACTCGCTGAGGCCGTGAACGCAGCGGCTGGAGGCGTTCACCGACCAACGTCAGCCTGAAGCGGGCTTAATGAATTGCCTGCGCGCCCCACGGGAGTGGGTTACACGTGTTTAGGCGTTTCGATGACGATTCAAAGGTCGAACGAACGACAAAGAGTCAATGCTCGGTGGACGCGGCAAATGTCCTTGGTTGGATCACAGGCTGAGAATCACCGCTCAGGTCGGCCATTGCTGGTCTGCAATGCCCGACTGTGGCGCGATCGGGAGACAAAGCGCGGTCCCATCGTCCGCTCGCGTCAACGCGTAGTGGCAGATGATTGTCGCAAGTAAGGTTTGATCTGTGGTCCAGCATTGGGCCGCGTCAGCGTCGTCAGTTCGCCACTGTTCCGCGTGCGTGAAGTCCGTCCACGACTCGACGTATCGCCAGCATGAGTGCTGCTGACCGCCAGGACGTGGCCTCGGCTTCGACGACCCGATCGAAACTGCGTTCAAGCCGACCAAGCGTGAGGTCCCGCTCGGTGGCTTCGGCCCATTGGGTGTGCTGATGGTTCTGGACCCACTCCCAATAGGAGGAAATGACTCCCCCGCCATTGGCGAGGAGGTCGGGAACGACGGTGATGGTCCGCTCGGCGAGAATTGCTTCTGCATCTGGTGTGATCGGCCCGTTCGCTCCCTCGACGACGAGCCGGGCTGTGACCTGTGCGGCAACATCGGCTGTGAACGTCCCTTCGAAGGCTGCTGGTATCGCGATCTCGCAACGCGCAGCGAACACATGGTCAATACGCCGCGCTTGGGGGAAGTCAACGAGTTCCTCGCCGCTGTGCATCCACGCGATGAGCACGTGTGGGTCGATCCCTTCTTCGTTCTGGATCGCGCCTGTCACGTCGGAGACTGACACGATCATCTCGCCTCGGTCGAACATCTCCCTGGCTGCCCACGAGCCGACGGATCCGAATCCCTCGATGGCGACTCGGAGGGGCTGGGATCCTGCTCGGATCGCGAGGCGCTCGGCTGCGAGCAGTGCAATGTGGGTGACGCCGACACCTGTTGATGCTGCTCGAAACGCAGAGCCACCGAGAATCAATGGTTTGCCGGTGGCGATCGCAGGATTGGGTTGCCCGGCGTCTGCAGCGGCCTGGATCAGCCACCCCATTGTTTCGCTTGAGGTGCCAATATCGGGTGCAACGACGTCGATCTCAGGACCGATGATCGGTAGGATCGCGACGGTGTAGCCGCGTGTGAGGTCGTGGAGCTCTCGCTGACTCAAACGGTGAGGGTCACAGACAACGCCTCCCTTCCCGCCACCAAACGGCAACTCATGCAAGGCAGTCTTCCATGTCATCAGACGCGCAAGAGCCGTTACTTCGCTCTCTCCCACCGAGGGGTGGAAGCGGATGCCACCTTTGGCAGGTCCCAGTGCAAGTGAGTGCTGCACGCGGAATCCCCGGAACACTTCCGTCGATCCGTTGTCCCGGATCAGTGGGATCTCGATACGTAGCGATCGCGTTGCACATCGAAGTGTGCACCGTGTGCCGCTGCCGAGTTCCAGTCGGTCGAGGGCGTTTTCGAATCGACCGGTCTCCCACTCGAGGAGCCCGGCATTTGGGGTACGCGTCACTTCCGTCCGCCGTCTTCCCGATCTGTTCCAATGACAGGCAGGCGGACGGATTGTCGCGTCGAAATCGAACCCACGAATCCACCTAGGTGTACGTCATGGAACACAGCCCCGCACTCCGTTGATACACACCAGATCGTTCCTGGTGTTTTCGAGCAGATGATCTCGGAACCACATGTCGGGCACTTCGTCATCATGGTGTACTCCAATGGTCGCTTGGCTGTTTGGTCGTAATCTCCCACCGATGGTGTCGCTCTTCGAGCGGGTCAGGTTCGAAGCAGCGGCATTCTGAGGTCGCACCGGGCTGAGCGTTCACACCTTGAGATCAGCGCAATCGCAGCTCTCGAAGACGTCCAAGAAAAGAATCTGCGAGAAGCGACACCTATTGAAGAGCTCAACGTCACAAGAGACATAAGCCATAGCGCAGATAAGAGGAGGCGTCGTGACCGTCGAGTCATTCATCACTGACCTGTTGGGACCAGATCTACCCATCCGTATTCGAGCATACGATGGTTCTGACGTCGGGCCGTATGACGCGGCCACGACGGTGACGTTGCGGTCGCACGACGCGTTGATCCGGATGGTGACTGCTCCAGGAGAGCTGGGCATTACGCGTGCATACGTTGCCGGAGATATCGATATCGATGGTGACATCTACGATGTCCTTGAGCTACGTCGGTTGCTGCCGGTGGTGAAGCTCACGGCGCGCCAAGTCAAGGATTTGGTGCAGCTTGTGGGCGTCGGAAAGGTGCGTCGGATCCTGCCTCCTCCCGAGGAGCACCGGCGCAACCGAGGACGTCTCCACACGCGCCGCCGTGATTCTGACGCGATCTCGCATCATTACGACGTGTCGAACGAGTTCTACGAGATGGTTCTGGGGCCGTCGATGACCTATTCGTGTGCCGTATTCGAGAAGCCGAGCGACACATTGGAGCAGGCACAAGCGAACAAATACGAGCTGATTTCTCAGAAGCTCGGTCTCGAACCCGGGATGCGGCTACTCGATATCGGCTGTGGGTGGGGAGGGATGGTCCTCCACGCGGCCGAACATCATGGTGTCGAGGCCGTGGGCGTCACGATCTCCCAGAACCAGGTCGATCTGGCACGAAAACGGGTTGCCGAAGCTGGTCTCACGGACCGAATCGATATCAGGCTTCAGGACTACCGAGATGTGAAAGACGGGCCATTTGACGCGATCAGTTCTATCGGGATGTTCGAGCACGTGGGAATGGACCGGCTTGGAGCGTATTTCAACCAAGTGGCCGATCTTCTCGTCGATGGGGGTCGTGTGATGAACCATGCCATCAGCAGGACGGGAACGGCGCAGCGGCAACGGCTGGCACGAAAGGGCTTCATCGACCGCTACGTGTTTCCCGATGGCGAACTCCATGAGGTTGGGACTGTTGTCTCTGCGCTTCAGGACCACGGACTCGAGGTTCGGCATGTAGAGAATCTGCGGGAGCATTACGCATTGACGCTTCGCCAATGGGTTCACAACCTCGAAGAGAACTGGGATGAAGCAGTTGCTGAAACCAGCGAGGGCAGGGCCAAGGTGTGGCGTTTGTACATGGCTGGCAGCGCGGTCATGTTCGAGGACAATTGCATCCACGTCGATCAGGTGCTTGCCGTCAAGACACCAGATTCCGGACGCAGTTCTGTTGCG
The DNA here is from genome assembly GCA_023336875.1 of Actinomycetes bacterium. GTDB lineage: Bacteria > Actinomycetota > Acidimicrobiia > Spongiisociales > UBA5794 > B3-G11. The sequence continues at coordinate 152 of JAMBLH010000185.1, read as the reverse complement.
CTGAGACCCGACTGGAACTCGCCCGGTCGCGACACCTTTGGGTGATCCATCCGACTCAATGACTATACGGATCGGAGGTGAACAAGATGGAGAGGCTCACACACGAACGTACCGCACTCGTGCTCACGGGAGGAGGGAATCGCGGAGCGATC
>JAMBLH010000184.1 GCA_023336875.1 Actinomycetes bacterium | reverse complement strand
CCGTTGGTTGACTTCTCAATGCTGAGCAGAGGAGTTGGAGGATCGACCGGCTCAAGCAGCGCACAGAGCGCGTAGACACTATTGATCGTGTCCGGCTGACCACCATGATGAATCATGACTGTGGGTGAGTCAGAGGCCACGACGAGATTGGTTCCGAGCGTTCCCGATGCGTAATCGGGCTCTTCGGGGATGTCATCTGTGTCGATGGAGGTCGATCCACCAACATCGATGTACCACTGTTCCTGGGTCTGGTTCAATCCACCATGGATCGAGTGGCCGTCGTAGGAAGCCCATTGAACCGTATAGGTGCCAGCGGCAACCGCTGTCTGGATGGGTCCAATGGCATTGGGCACAATGTCGGGCGCTCCAAGCAGGAAGCCCCCTGTATCGCCGACGATGTCGATGAGAATCTGATCACCTGACGCGACGAAGGGACATTGCAACGCGACCAGGGCGTCCACTTGCTCCTGTGATTCTTCGATGCCGGTCTCAGTTGTGTCTTCCGTTGTGGCCCCGGCGGCTGGTATCGCCCCTGGGATGATCACCAACGCCGACATCACCAGAAAGCCTGCGAGCGCGGCATTGACCAGTCGGTTGTTGAGCCCATTTCTGGGGATCCATGTAGTGCGCATGGTGCCTTCCTATTGCCGAATGTAGCGAGGTTGTTCCCCGGTTATTGCCGTGACAGATCGCTGAGCCCTCAGACGCATGTATGCCACGGAGTGTCACCGACAACGCTACAACCACAGACAGTGGTCGACAATGGTCAATCTGTGGCCAACAGTCTGTCTAGTCAGTGCTGGCGGAGAGGAGGGTCGGGATCTTGCTCGATGGACATGTGAGCGTGCCTGTGACGCCATCAAGCCGTATCCCCGGGCCGTTCAGCCACTTCCAGATGAGACCAGCCTCCTCGCTTGCGGCCATTGACGTTGCATGGCACTCGTTGGCGGCCGTCGCGGCTGAAAAGAGAGGCGTCTGGCCCGGTTGGCGCCACACAGCAGCGAGGTTGCCCTGGCGTATGGTGACGCTGATGCCGTCAGGGCCTGTCGCATCGATACGGCCAGCCTTCTGAAGCGCTGTCCATGCCCTGTGGTGGCTGAAGGCTCTGTTGAGAGAACTCCAGCGATCGCGGAGCATTGCGGCATCCTCGAAACGTTGGTCCTCAACGAGCCGCGCCATCCGAGACGTCATGCGTTCGAACAAGGAGCCAGCGTCGTGATCGCGAGCATCGATGAGCTCGGTAACAATATCGCGATAGGCGCTTTCGGATACCGAACCCGCATGTGGGCACACCGATGTGCCGAGTTCAGCGAAGGAGCATCCCTTGCCCCTGGCCGTGCACCGTCGAATAGGGCTCACATCCCACAGTGCGTGCATCAACAGCTCGGCCTGATGACGACTTCTGAACGGGCCGAGGTGCATGAGTCCTTCGCCGTGAGATCTCACGACCGAGAGGCGGGGGTATTTCTCTGCGGTGAGTCTTACCCAATGCAGCGATCGTGGCTTCCTGGAACGACGGTTATAGCGCGGGTTCTGCTCCGAGATTGCCCGTACTTCCAACACGGACGCCTCGAATTCGTTCAGCGTCGCCACGTGGTCGATCGTGTCGAGGTCGCGGAGAATGTCATCGATCCGGCGCCGTGTGTCTCCGCTGAAGTACGAGCGGACGCGCGCTCGCAGGTTCGTGGTTTTGCCGATGTAGATTGCATCGCCTGTCTTGTCACGGAATGTGTACACGCCAGGTGAGCGCGGCAGCTTCTCCGTAAGGGACAGCTTGCCAATGGCTCTGCTGCCTTTGATCGTCGGGAGCGCGAGGAGGTCATCGAGATGCGTCACACCAATCGATCCAGCGCGCTCGAGAAGTGCCCAGAACACGTGCGCAGTTGCGAGGGTGTCGTCGAGAGCCCTGTGATTCGGCGTCACAGGGGAACCGAAGTACGCGGCAAGGCTCGAGAGTTTGAAACTCCGCACATCCTTGCGAATCAACCTCTGTGAAAGTCGGAGTGTGTCGACGGAACGGTTCGGCAATCGTCCGTAGCCGAGCCGAATCGACGCTGCGTTGAGGAACGACATGTCGAATCGAACGTTGTGACCGACGATGACTGCGTCTCCGATGAACTCGAGAAGCGAAGGAAGTGCCTCACCGATCTTCGGCGCATCGATAACCATTGCCTGGGTTATGCCAGTTACAACGGTGATGCGTGGGGGAATCGGTGCATCAGGGTTGATCAATGATTGGAATCTTCCTGTCTCGAGTCCCATGCTGTAGCGCACCGCCCCGATCTCCGTGATGGCGTCACCGTCGGGTGAGAGGCCTGTCGTTTCGAGATCCAATACGCAGAATGGGACATCCATGAGGTGCGCGCCCAGTTCGTCGAACGTTCGTTGGCCGGCAAGAGTCATCAGAGAACCTTAGTCGAACAGACGTTCGATACAATGCGATTGGTCGCTGACAGCTGAAAGCTGATAGCGTCCTTCCATGCTCTTTGACGGACAGATCTGGTTCGATTTCTCTTCCCCATCGGTGTGGGTGTTCTATCAGTGGGTACGCGCTCTTGCCTCGACAGGCGCTGACGTTGCGATTGAGTGGCTGCCTCTGCCCAAGGGAACGGAGAGGGCGGCCATGGCAACGCTACTGACGATAGATGATCCTGATGATCGCGGGCGATACCTCCACGCAATGCTAGGACTTGTACACATCGAAGGAATGGCGGCCTCTGATCTGAAGACGGTTGCAGCAGCGCTTCGAGCAGCAGAACTGAACTCAGTCACCGTCAAGGATGCCCATCCTCTTCTCGAGGAACTGCGCTCCCGAGCCACGGCGCTCGACGTTGACGCAGTGCCAACGCTCTTTCGGAGCGGACCAGTCATGTCCATCCAGCTCAACCCCGCGATTCTGGATGAGGATCCGCGTGCGACAGCCGAGACAATCAGCGAGGTGCTCGGATTCGACGGGATATGGGAGCTAAGGAAGCCGTGACCAACTATCGATGCGAAGCCTGTGGCAACAAGACAAGGTTCGATGTCTATGACACTGTGCGTCGAAGACGCTTCGAGCATGCTGATCTCGGCGGGGAGGTCACCGTTGACGATGAGGAGATCGTGTCGAGAACAGTCGATCAGGTTGTGTGCCGCTGGTGCGACCGCTCGGACACCGTGCTTGAATCTCAGCCGGACCTCTGACGCGCCGCCTCCGCCAGAAAGATGCCCGCCGACACCGATGCGTTCAACGAATCGGCAACGCCCACCGTCGGTATGGCAACGGACGTCCCGACATCGAGCCATAGAGGATCCACGCCGGCATGCTCTGATCCGATCACGATCGTTGTCGGTCCGGTGAGATCCTCGTCCCAGAGCGACACGGCACCAATGGGATGAGCTGCAATGATCCTTGTCCTGGCCTTGGCCCATTCGATGGTCGACGCGCGTTCCACCGAGGCAAGAGGAGTGGCGAAGATCGAACCCTGGGCCGCGCGGATCACATTCGGATTCACGAGATCCGTGCCGAGTGACGAACCAATGAACCCAGCTCCGAACGCATCGCACGTTCGCAGGACAGCTCCAATGTTCCCGGGTTTCTCCATACCGTCGCCTATCACGACGAGCGCGGGAGAATCCGGCTCAAAGGACGCCAGAGAGAGAGCTGGAGTCTCAGCAACGGCGGCGACACCGTCTGGATGCTGTCTTCGTGCCAGCTTGTCGAACACCCTCTGGGACACCGTTGTGAGTGGCACGTCGCCCGCCCGGGGCGCCGCGCCGTAGTCGGGGCACCATATGAGTTCTTTGACGGTGAGGGTGGATAGGGCTCGTTCCGTTTCTCGTCTACCTTCGATGAGGAAGGTTCTCGTGCGATCGCGTCCTGCGCGCGTCGCGAGACCCGCCCACGTCCTGACGCGGGGGTTGCTCGTGCTCTCGATGTCTCGTGTTGTCACGACGCCCCGAATCGCAGCGGCAGGTCGGTTGGGCGGTAGAAGCCGGGGGAGAGGCTCGCGGCGTGGCGGATTGCAGCGATCACGTGAGCAGCTGTGCCGTCGTCGATCGGATAGCCACCGGGTATCTCCACACAGAGCGGTGGGGTTCCCTCGATCGAGATTCGGTCGAATGGATCCTCTATCTGCCATGCCATCGTGAGCTCAAGCGTGATCCGCCGACCATCTCCCGCCGAGAGTTCTGCTCTGTGCCGTACACCAACCGCTTTGTTGTCAACGAGGATCGGATCGATTGCGATGACCACGTCCTTGTGCGGCCACTCAAGCCCCCTCGCGATCAGCCGTGCGCTGGAATCCAAGCCTTTGTGTCCAACCCTTCCTGCGCCTATCTGGCGTTCAAACTCGTCAACGGTGAGACCCCTGCCGGATTTCGCGATGAGCGATGGCCGACACGTGGATGTGTCCATTGACCGGGTGACGGTTATCGATGTGATATCGCGGCTCGCTCCTGCCAGAAGGAGAGGGAGTCTGTCCATTGCGAACCCAGGATTGGCGCCGGTTACGATGATCGTCCGACCATCTGAACGTGCTGATGTGTGCATCGCGTCCCAGAGATGCCT
>JAMBLH010000183.1 GCA_023336875.1 Actinomycetes bacterium | reverse complement strand
GACGAGATTGTTGGCGCCCTTGCGGACCTCAATGCTGTCGGCGTCGATGTGGTGACAATCGGCCAATATCTGAGGCCCACCGCACGACACCGCAGGATCGATCGCTACGTACACCCGGACACATTCGATGACTACAAGGCGGTAGGCGAATCGTTCGGCATCAGCCATGTGGAGTCAGGCCCCCTCGTGCGGTCCTCCTATCACGCCCGCGAGGCCCTCGAGGCGGCGGTGTGAACGAGTACGCCGATCGGCTCTCCGCAGCTCAGCAGCTGATGCGTGCCGAGGGTGTTGACGCCCTCTGTCTCTCCGTTGGTTCGGACCTCCCCTATCTGACCGGATACAAGGCAATGCCTCTTGAGCGTCTGACGATGTTCGTGCTCCCCGCCGAGGGCGAGGGAACCATGGTCGTGCCGGATCTGGAGGCTCCGAGGTTGGAACGCAAGGGAACGCCATTCGCGGTTCAGGGCTGGGGTGAGACAGATGATCCGATAGGCATTGTTGACCGACTCCTCAATGGCGGAGCCAATCTGCTGATCGGTGATGAGACGTGGTCGCGTTTCCTCATCGAATTGCAGGATGCGAATGCGGCACGCTCCGTTGCCACGGCATCCGATCTCATGGCCAAAATGCGTATGGTGAAGTCGCCCGAGGAGATCGCGAGTCTCCGCGCCGCAGCAGCCTCTGTCGATGATGTCGTCGGTCAGTTGGAGAACGTCAGATTCTCAGGTAGGACAGAGCGCGACATTTCCAGGCAGATCATCGAGTTCACGACCGAGTCCGGCCACGAAACGATGGACTTCTGGATTGTGGCTTCAGGGCCAAACGGTGCCTCGCCCCATCACGAGCCCGGCGACAGGGTCATCGAGCACGGCGATGCTGTCGTGGTCGATTTCGGCGGCCACCAGAACGGATATGCCTCCGACACGACACGGATGTTTGTTGTTGGCGAGGCTCCCTACGGATTTGACGACGCGTTCCAGGTGCTTCTTCGTGCTCAGATCGCTGCCGTCGACCATGTGAGGCCCGGCGTGACCGCGGAGTCGGTTGACGCAGTTGCAAGAGGCATCATTTCTGATGCTGGCTACGGCGACCTCTTTATCCACCGTACCGGCCACGGCATCGGGATGGACACGCACGAACACCCGTACATTGTCGAGGGCAACGAGCAGGTGCTCGAACCAGGGATGGCGTTCTCCGTTGAACCTGGCATCTACACCCCGGGGGAGTGGGGCATGCGTATCGAAGATACTGTCACGGTGACAGATGATGGCGTTGAGCGCCTGAATCGCACAGATCGCGTCTATCGCATCGTGTCGTAACCCGTTCTTGCGTAACTGGGGACCGCTGTGCGGTCCCCAGTTACGCAAGAACGGGTGGGCTAGGGTTGGGGCATGGATGTCACTATCACCAAGCTCGTGCACGCATGCCTGCTCGTCGAAACCAATGGAAGGCGGATCCTCATCGATCCGGGGATCTTCACCTGGCAGGACGAACGATTCGATCTCTCGATGGTGGAGGGCGTTGACCGGATACTCATCACGCACGAACACGCTGATCACGTGAACGCAAACCTCGTGGAGGCCGTATTGGAGCGCTCGAATAACGCTGAGGTTGAGACGACTCCCTCGCTGAAGCGAATACTCGGTGAGCAGAACATCGATGCTGTCACAGAGGGCACGCCGCATTTCGCCGCGCCACACGAGATGATTCCGTCTGGACCCGGTCCAGAGAACGTTGGCTTCCATGTCGAGGGGGCGATCAGTCACCCGGGAGATAGCCACAGTTTCGTCGAGACGATGCCGATCCTCGCAATGCCCTTCGCCGCGCCTTGGGGATCACTGGTTGGAGGGGTTGACCGGACGAGGCTTGTTGGGCCTCAGTACGTCATCCCGATTCACGACTGGTTCATCTCTGAAGGTGGGAGGGACTTCATGTACGGTCTCGCCGTTGCAGGGTTCTTTGACGACGACATCGAACTCGTCAACCTCAACGACTTCGACTCTGTGACGCTTACGGTGTAACGACCGCAGCGGCCTGATCGACGAGCAATCGCTCGAGTGCCTCTGAACTCTTGACAAGGATGTGGAGAAACTCATCTGCGATCACCGGCCACATCTCGGGTGGATCGGTCAGGAGTCGAAGTGTGACGAGAGTGCCTTCGTTCGCAGGAGCGAAGTCGTTTGTGAATGTGAGGACGAATGGCGAGCCCTCCGTCTCGTCCACCGTCGTGAAGCTGGAGAACGGGCGCCAGTCGACAACTTTCTGAATGTTCGAGTCAGAGCCATGCGCGCAGTGACTGACCGTGTCGACTCCCCGTCGGCCTTCGACCTCCTCGTCGATCGATGTAAGGCCCAGTTGCCATTCAAGGCGCAACTGAGGGTCGGTGAAGTACTCCCACACGACGGGTGGTGGGGCGCTGAACACGAACTCAAGCTGTCCCATGGCTTCTGCTTCAGTGACGAACACCCTCGTTCTGTCCTGCTCCTTCACCCATTGTTCCTCGAGATTCTGAACGAACACAGCAACATCACCCATATCGGAAAACGTTTCAGTGAACGGGAGGAATCCGAGTGTGTCCGTGTCTACTTCGAGTGATTCGAGGGT
>JAMBLH010000182.1 GCA_023336875.1 Actinomycetes bacterium | reverse complement strand
CAGGTCGCTCAGGCCAGACGACCTCCAGAGGAAGACAAGGTAGGCCAATCCGATGATCTCTCCTGCCCACATCCAGGGGTCCGAGAGGACACCGGCGACGTAGCCACTGAAGGTGGAGATTCCCGTTTGTGAGAACTCCCATCCGAGAAATGGCCACCACAATGTGTCAGGATCCGCCCACATGGCGTCGAGGGCCAGATGCATGAGTACCCCAACCGCAACCAGCATCCAACGTTTCCGCGTGGTCCCGCGACTCGTTCCGACGAGGACGGCAACCATGAGCATCGATCCGAAAAGGAGCGAATGGGCCAGAAGCCTCGGCGCCTCCCACGACGACCACATTGCGACAGCGACGGGTATGTCGATCAGATTCGGCAGCACAGCGCCAACTGCCAGGTAGCGGAGATCCATTGCTTCATCACGGAACGCGTAGCGTACGAACGCGATGGTGGCGCCGATGTGCCAGAAGAACACCCGTCAGCCAACCAGGATGGCCCGACAATGGATGCACCGCGGCGGATCCTGCTTCTGTGCCCTGATCACCTCGGCGGCAGACAACTTAAGGTGGCACGCTCCACATGTGTCATCTGCAAGCCGACCAACAACCCGCCCCCTACCCGTGGATCGCAGGTCGTCATAGATCTCGAGGAGATACTCGTCGACAAGTCCTGCGGTGTCCTTCTTTCGCTCCTCTTTCACCGCAAGTTCCTTGTCGATAACGCGCCACTGGTCGGTGATCGAGGCCCCAAGCCGCTCCTTCTCCTCGACCGCCGTGGCGAGTTCGACCGAGAGCTTCTGCTCCTCAGCCTCGGCGAGCTCCTGGGACTCGATGAACTCGAGGACCGCGTCCTCCATCTTCGAAACCTTTGCGTACAGCATCTCGACCTCGCGCCGCAGGTAATCGGCATCTCTCGCTGAAATTCCTCCTGCATAAAGGCGATTCTGTTCCGATGCTGCCTTCTCGGCAGCGATCTCAAGCTCGCCGTTGGTCTTATGCAGCCCGCTGGCGGCTTCCTTGACCGCTTCGCGAACCTCCTCGATCGCTGCAGTGAGACGTTCAACGTCAGCGTGCGCAGCCTTGTAGTTCGTGAGTTCAGGAAGAGAGCCGCGATCGTCGAGGAGCTTGTCGATCAGCATGTCGAGATCCATCAGTTCGAGTAGATCCTCAAGGCTCTTTAGATCTTCCACGAAACGTCCTCCCAGGGGTGCGGATCGTCGGTTATGAACACGGCGTCAGATACGGCTTTGCTCACTGAATCGTACAGGTGCGCGACGCCAGGGCGTTCGGTTGGAATGTGCCCTGGATTGAGGACGACAACACCTTGCTCAATGCCCGACTGGGCTCGGTGATGACTGACATCTCCTGTGATATACACATCGGCCACTTCAGCAGCCTCAGCAATGAACGACGATCCGGAACCGGGAACAGTGGCAACACTCGAAATGATTGAATCGGGGTCGCCGGCGAATTGCACGGTGGCTGAGAGCTCCCTCGAAACGAACGCGGCGAACACTCCGGCCGACGATGGATCGATGAGCGATCCGAACCGTCCGATGAACTGACCAGACCCTTCGTCGGTTTCGGCAAACGACCCGGCCGTTTTGACACCGAGCGACACGAGCAGTGCATCGCTGGTGCCCTGAGGCGCAACATCCATTGCGGTGTGCACCACGAGGAGGGATACGCCAGCCCCGAGAAGTCGCAGCGCCCTCCCCTGGGGCGTCCGGCCAGCAACAACAGCAGTGACAGGGTCGAACAACAACGGGTGGTAGGCAACGACGGTGGCGATTCCGTTGGAGAGGACGCTCTCGACGACAGATTCCGTGACCTCGTGCGCAACGGCGACGCGGCCGGCGTCAGCTTCCATGTCTCCAAGCTGAAGACCCACAGGGTCCCACTTCGGTGCGTTGGAGAAGGGGAACTGTTCGTTCAGGACGCTATAGATATCGGCAACCAGCACCTGGGGATGCTACAGGTCCTTCGCCACCCACGCGAGGCCATCCTCATACCAGTGTTCGTCATATCCAATCGACTCCAACAACTCTTTGATCGCCCGGTTGTCCGGTTGGAAGGT
>JAMBLH010000181.1 GCA_023336875.1 Actinomycetes bacterium | reverse complement strand
GGGACGAGCCGCACGCCGACCCAGGCAAATATCGTCGGCTCCATGTGATCTTCGGGGATGCAACCATGTCCGAGGTTCAGACGTTTGTGAAGCTCGCATCGACTTCATTGATGCTGATGGCCCTTTCTGACGGTGCGCTGGGCGAGCCGATACGGCTCGAGTCGCCGGTCGAGGCTGTGACCCTTGTCTCCCACGACACGACTGGCACCGTAGCTCTCAAGATCGTCGACGGACCGATCGCGAGCGCGATCGATCTGCAATGGCGATATCTGACGCTAATGGAATCCTATGTTGGTTCGAACGGTTTGCCGCTCGTGTACAAACAGGCGCTGTCCGAGTGGCGTGGCCTTCTTGAGGACCTCTCATTTGGGTACTCCAGGGTCGCTGACCGGTTGGACTGGGCTGCAAAACTCACGATCATGGAGGCGTACCGTGATCGTGATGGTTTGGATTGGACGGATCCGAAGCTTGCCCTCCTCGACTTGCAGTACCACGATGTAGACCCAGATCGAGGCCTCTACCACCGGCTCGTGAGGGCGGGCAGAATGCGAACACTCTTCGAACCCGAAGATGTCGAGTTTGCTGCTCTACACGCACCGGAAGGTACAAGAGCCTGGTTCAGAGGAGAGTGCCTGAAGCGTTTTCCCGATCAGGTTGTTGCGGCGAACTGGGATTCGCTTGTGTTCGACACCGGTCAGTCCACGCTTGTTCGCGTACCTATGATGGAGCCATTGCGAGGCACGCGTGCTCTCGTGGAGGATCTGCTCAGGGAGAGTCCCGACGCCGCAACGCTCATCGATAACCTTGGAGGGGCCAATGACTGAACGTGAACGACGGTCGAAGTCGGCCAACACACCACAACAGGACGTCGAGGAATCCTCACAGGCGAGGGGAGAGGAGGTTGCCGACAAGATCGACGACCTCCTTGACGAAATCGACTCTGTCCTCGAGGAGAATGCTGAGGAATTCGTCAAGAACTACGTCCAGAAGGGCGGCGAGTGACTCCCACAACCACAGGAATCGGCCCTCTTCGGATCGGTGAACCAATCGAGAACGGGTCGTTTCTCTCCGTACTTGAATCGCGAGGTCTTCAACCCGAATGGAAGTTGGATTCCCCCCTGACGTCGCCTCTGCCCGAGGCGACAACTGTGCTCGCGCTTACCTGGGCGGACGGCGTGCTTATGGCAGGCGACCGCCGGGCCACCGCGGGCAACGTCATTGCCCACAAGAGGGTTCGCAAGGTCTATCCGTCAGACGAGTACTCGGCCGTTGCGATCTCAGGCACCGCTGGCATGGCGATCGAACTGATTCGGTTGTTCCAGACCGAGTTGGAACACTACGAGAAGATCGAGGGCGCTCGCCTGAGCCTTGAAGGGAAGTCAAACTACCTCGCTCGGATGATCCGCGGCAACCTGGCACTCGCATTCCAAGGCCTCGTTGTGATTCCCCTGTTCTGCGGTTTCGACGAGATAGCCCAGAGGGGTCGACTCTTCTCCTTCGACGTCGTTGGTGGCAGATACGACGAACTCAACTACGCGACCACCGGCTCAGGCGGTGCCGAAGCCAAGTCATTCCTGAAATCGGAGTGGCAAGCTGACCTCGGCAGAGACGCAGCGCTTGCACTGGCAGTCGAGGCCCTCATCGCCGCCTCCGAGGAGGACGCTGCAACCGGAGGCCCCGACATCAGGCGCGGTATCTATCCCAGCATCGTGACCGTGACCACCGACGGTGTCGAAGAGGTCAAGGACGAGGAACTTGAGGCGACCACGGCCGCGATAATAGAGACACGACCATGACCACGCCCTTCTACGTGCCGCCAGAGCAGCTCGTCAAGGATCGAGCAGATTTTGCAAGAAAGGGAGTCAGTCGCGGAAGGCCGATCGTCGTTCTCCAACTCAAGGTTGGAATCCTCCTCATCGGAGAAAACCCGTCGCCGTCGCTCCGTAAGATCGGCGAGATCTATGATCGGATCGCGTTCGCCGGTGTCGGTCGATTCAACGAGTTCGAAACACTTCGCGTCGCGGGAATCCGCTACGCCGACCTCAAGGGGTACTCGTACGCTCGGACCGACGTAACCGGCAAGAGTCTCGCGAACGCTTACAGCCAGACCCTTGGACAGATCTTCAGTCATGAGATCAAGCCGTACGAGGTGGATATCGTCGTGGCCGAAGTGGGCCAAGAACTCTCCGAGGACAAGCTCTTCCGCGTCCAATTCGATGGCACGTTGCGAGACGCAGATCGCTTTGTTGTGCTCGGCGCAGGCGAGGAGCCGATCGCCGAACGGATTTCGACATCCCTAAACACTGAAATGTCGCTCGACGAAGCCGTTGCCCTTGCTGCCGATTCAATAACGCACGTTGAGGAGAGAGAGATCGGAACCTCGGAGTGGGAGACAGGCTTTCTCGAGAGATCCGCCGAACGCCGGGCGTTCCGGCGATTGAACCCGACGGAACTGGAATCCGCGCTCGACAGTTAACGAATCTGGTTTCGTGTTGTACGCTGCCACCATGCAACGTCGCATTTTCGGCATTGAGAACGAATACGGAGTCACCTGCGTCCTTCGTGGACAACGCCGGCTTTCGCCAGACGAGGTGGCCCGCTATCTCTTTCGTAGGGTGGTGTCGTGGGGACGCTCGTCCAACGTGTTCCTTGAGAACGGATCTCGGCTCTATCTCGATGTTGGCAGCCACCCCGAGTATGCAACTCCTGAGTGCGACAGCCTTTACGACGTCGTCGCACATGACAAGGCAGGTGAACGAATCCTCGAGGGGCTCGTCGAGTCGGCCGAGGCACGACTTGCCGAGGAGGGCATCCGCGGCGACATCTACCTCTACCGCAACAACACGGACTCCGCTGGAAACTCCTATGGGTGTCACGAGAACTACCTGATTCGCAGACAAGCCGATTTCCAACGAACTATCGATACTTTGATTCCGTTTCTTGTGACCCGGCAGATCTGGTCGGGCGCTGGGAAGCTCCTCAACACTGCGCGAGGAACCGTCTACTCCCTCGCCCAACGGGCGGAACACATCTGGGAGGGCAGTTCTTCAGCAACGACACGTTCGAGGCCGATCATCAACACCAGGGATGAACCCCACGCCGACGCTGAGCTGTACCGACGACTTCATGTGATTGCCGGAGACTCGAACATGTCCGAATATGCTACGTACGTCAAGATGGGGTCGACCATTGCACTTCTCCAGATGCTCGAGGACGAGGTGGTCTTCCGCGACCTGACCCTTGAGAACCCGATCAGGGCCATTCGAGAGATAAGCCACGACGTCACCTGCCGACGACGAATTCGCCTGGCGAACGGCAGGGAGCTCTCGGCTCTCGACATCCAGTGGGAGTACCTCGAACGTGTGATGCGCTACGCGCGGACATCAGGCGTGTCGCCTGAGATCGAACGTGCCATCTCCATGTGGGAACATCTGCTGACGGGACTCGAGAAGGACCCGATGACGCTACACAGAGAAGTCGATTGGGTGGCGAAGCACCATCTGATGGACCGCTACCGCCTCAAGCACGACCTACCGCTGTCGTCACCGCGCATAGCCCTCATCGATTTGAACTATCACGATGTAAACCGGCAGCGCGGCCTGTTCTACAAGATGCAGAATGCCGGCTTGATGGATCGAATAGTCACCGACGACGCCATTTCCGATGCAATGGTGAGACCGCCTGGAACGACAAGGGCAAGACTTCGAGGCGAATTCATCAAGGCAGCCAAAGCGAAACGAAGAGACTTCACCGTGGATTGGGTGCATCTCAAACTCAACGACCAGGCGCAGCGTACGGTGCTGTGCAAGGATCCGTTCAAGGCGTACGACGAGCGTGTTGATCGGCTGATCGAGAGCCTTTAGGAGGCTGCTGAATAGCGCATGTCGGCCAGCTCGACGACCTTGCATGGCCACTCGCTGCGGTCGATGCTCCGCCATTCCGCCCCAAGGAGTGGCGAAACCTCGCCCTTCGCGACTGGCGCGACTGATCACCGATCTGACCAACGCCATAAATCAACAGCCTCCTAAAACCTGCAGAGCCCGGCGTCGCATCCCTTCCACACGGACGCAGGTACCTATACGCTGATGTGATGCAGAAGGTGATCGAACGGATCCTGAATCTCCTGGCGTTCCTGCTGACCGTGGGAAGACCCGTCACAGCCGATGAGATTCGTCATACGGTGAAGGGATACGACCAGCCTTCGGATGAGGCGTTTCGAAGGACGTTTGAACGAGACAAGGATCTTCTGAGGACACTTGGGGTTCCGATCTCGCTCACTCACACGGACGTGTGGGAGGTCGAACTTGGCTACATCATTCCCACTGATGACTACCAGATCACCGACCCTGGGCTCACCGATGAAGAACGTTCTGCCCTCATGATCGCGGCACAAGCGGTCAGATTCGGCGGTCAATCCACAGAGGCGGCAGCCATATTCAAGCTCGGAGGCGCCACCACGAACTCCGGAGCTGCCGTCGCTGCCGACCTTGGGCACGACCTCGAGGTCCTCGGCGAATTGTTCGAGGCGATCACAGATCGAAGACGAGTGTTGTTCACCTACAAGGATCGACCGAGAACCGTTGAGCCGTACGGGCTCGGCCACCGATTCGGCCACTGGTACCTTCTGGCGCCCGAGGTAGGCCAGGCGGATACCGTCAAGGCGTTCCGGTTGGATCGGATGAGCCAACTCAAGGTCGATGAGGCCGGTTCCATGTTCGCACGACCGAACGACTTCGACCCTGCAACCTCGCTACCTGACATGGGCAGATCCCGTGGCGATGATGCCATCACCGCACAGATCCGCTTCAACTTGGACGTGGCGGAGATCGCTATGGAACAGGCAGCGGACGTTGTCGAGATTGATCGTGATTCTGAGTCCGTCACAGTTGAGCTATCCGTTTCCTCAGTTCCGCATTTCAACGGTTGGATGCTCGGGTTCGATGACAAATCTCTCATTGAATCCCCCCGATTCCTGGTAGATGCGTACCTGGCCTACATCGGCGGTGGCGAATGAGTTCAGATCGCACCGCTGCACGTCTCTCGCGAATCCTCGCGATGCTCCCATGGATCATCGAGCATGACGGCGCAGAGATCGATGACCTTGTTGAACGGTTTGACTACAAGGACAAGGCCGACCTCGTAAAGGACCTCCATCTCGTATTCATGACAGGACTGCCGGGTTATGGTCCAGGAGATCTCATCGATGTTGATGTCTTTGACGACGAAGTCTTCGTTGATGCTGCTGACTATTTCTCGCGACCGCTCAGGTTGACAGCTCCCCAGGCCCTGGGTCTTCTCGCTGCGGGTATGACATTCATCGGATCTGACCAGGCACCGCCTGCTCTCACAAGCGCAGTCGAAAAACTCACCGCCGCCGTTCTTCCCGATGCTGCCTCACTGGTGTATTTCGACGTCCCAGCCCCAGAGTCGCTGTCAACACTGAGAGACGCAATCGAGAATCGGCGCGTCCTTCAGATCACCTACGTAGCAATCGCTACCAATGAGAGAACGGTGCGTGAGGTCGAGGGTTCCTCCGTTTTCTTCAATCTCGGAAACTGGTATCTCACCGGCTTCTGTCGCATGGCCGACGCAGAGAGAGTGTTCCGCGTCGATCGAATCGCGTCCGTGGTCGTGCTTGATTCCACGTATGAACTCGACGCGCCGAAACGCGACGGCGTTGTGCAATACCGTGCCACCGACTCTGATGTGCATGTGGGGTTCACGGTCGCTCCCGATTCGCGATGGGTATCTGAGTACTACCCCGTCGACGCGGTGGATCTGGATGACGGCGGCCAACGGATAACAATGTCTGTCTCGGATCCGCTCGTGGCGGGGCGACTCCTCATCCAGCTCGGTACGGCGGTATCCGACATCGAGGGGGAAGAGGTTCTCCGATCGATGAACCGTCTGCGAAATCGGATTCGTGCGCGATACGCACGCACAACGTGACTACACGATGAATAGTCCTTTACTCCCAACGCTCTCTGCCGATGTCTTAGGTGACGCTGGAAATGGGAGTAGCGATGACAACAATCAGGACAACATGTCATAGCTGTGGAGACGTAGAACTCTCGACAGCTGACATCGCTCTCGAACTCACCGGTGCAGGAGACGCTGGCTCGTATCGGTTCTCCTGCCCGAAGTGTCTCTCGACCCAGGTCCGCCCTGCGACCCGCCGAGTCGTGAGCATCCTCCTGGCAACAGGAGTCAACTACGAGATCATCCTTGCTGCTTCACCAATCACAGAGGACGAAATCAGTGGCTTCGCCAAGCTGCTGGACGAAGACGACTGGTTCTCACGCCTCACAGCTGTTGAAAGCTGACGCTCAACAGCTGTCAGCTCTCAGCTACCGGCCTTCAGCTCTCGGCTTTCAGATACCGCCGCCTTCTGAGGGCTGACTCCTGACAGGTGAATGCTGATTCCTGACAGCTCCTCCTCACAGCTTGATACCATCGGTCAATGGGTTCCGTAGGGTTTGGAGAGATTGCACTGATCGCGATAGTCGCTCTTCTCGTGTTCGGACCCGATCGGCTTCCCGAACTATCTCGCAAGGCGGGTGAGCTCCTCACAAAGGCCCGCGAGATGACGCGATCCTTCACCGACAGCCTTGACAGCGAATTCGAGGATGCGACATCGCCGATTCGCACCGTGCAATCGGAGTTCCAGGCCACGAAGGACGAGCTGACCAATGCCGCTGGAACGATACTCAACTTCGACACTCCGACAGTCACCGACGAGGCCAGCGACACAGACACGCCGGAACCCAAGGCCTCGCCGACGACTCCTGTTGTGCCGCCTGAGGCGACGCCCACTGAGACCCCGGACAAGGAATCGGAGTGACCACCGAGCGCATGGACATGCGAGCTCATATCCACGAGCTGCGTTCACGCCTGTTCAAAGCAATGATCGCTCTCGCCGTTGGAACGGCTGTCGCCTTCTTCTTCAGCGATCAGCTGCTTGACCTGATCGTCGAGCCGTACAAGATCGCGGTTGGGGATGAAGCTCTACCCTTCTTCAAGGTCACTGACGCCTTCTCAGCGGTGATGAGAGTCAGCCTCTTCGGTGGATTGATTCTGGCATCACCCGTAATCCTCTACCAGATCTGGCGTTTTGTGGCGCCGGCACTTTCAAAGAACGAGAAGCGGTGGGCATATCCGCTGGCAGGCGTGTTTGCGTTGCTCTTTCTTTTTGGCGTCGCTGTTGGCTATCTGGCCCTTGAGCGCGGGCTGGTGTTTCTTCTCGATTTCGGAGGCGACTCGCTGCGACCCCTGATAGGTGTTGACGCCTACCTGCGATTCGCGACCCGGTTCATTCTCGCCTTCGGTATCGCATTCGAGTTCCCTGTATTCCTATTTGCCGCTGCCGCGATTGGAGTCGTAACCAGCAAGATGCTCAGTTCCAATCGTAGGTGGGCGGTCGTGATCATCCTTGTGGCGGCAGCGGTCATCACTCCATCGGGTGACCCGTTGACGCTGCTCATGCTCGCCATACCGTTGTACGTCCTCTACGAGCTCGCCATTCTCGCCATTCGGTTCATTCTCAGAAAGTAGCCATGTGACAGTTTCGGTGTTGACACAGTTCCTCGATGATCTTCCGTTTCGACCTGATCAATTTCAAGTGGATGCTCTCCATGCAATCGAGAGCGGAAGCTCTGTCGTTGTTACCGCTCCCACTGGAGCGGGGAAGACGCTTGTGGCGGATGGAGCCATTGCGATGACAACTGCAGGGGGTGAACGCACCTTCTACACGACACCGATAAAGGCTCTCTCCAATCAGAAGTTCAATGATCTCGTCGAGGTCTACGGCAAGACCGGTGTTGGTCTCCTTACCGGAGACAATGTGATCAACCCTGATGCTGCAGTGATTGTCATGACAACCGAGGTTCTGAGAAACATGATCTATGAGGGGTCATCGGCCATTGAGAATCTTGGTCTTGTCGTACTCGATGAGGTGCACTACCTCGCTGATCGCGCCCGGGGCTCTGTGTGGGAGGAGGTGATCATCCACCTGCCAAAACACATCCTCCTCGTAAGCCTCTCCGCAACCGTCGCCAATCCAGAGGAGTTCACCGACTGGATACGGCAGCGGCGGGATGAGTGTGCCCTGATCGTCGAGACCGATCGTCCCGTGCCGCTCACATCGATGTACATGTGGAGGGACCGCAACCACGACCGCAGAGTTGATATGGCACCAGTCTTTGGGCGGAACGGTCGACCGAACAGCGCTATCCAAAAGATGTTGCATGCTTCCAAAAGCCGTCAAAGGCGCTATTCCACTCCGCGTCGAGTTGCTGTTGTGAGCGAGCTTGCGCAACTGGACCTGCTTCCGTGCATCTACTTCGTGTTCTCCAGGAAGGGGTGTGACCAGACAGCACAGGACGTTGCAAATGCGGGATTCGGCTTCACAAACCAAGCACAGCGGAGCGAGATTCGGACGATCGCAGAAAGACACGTTGCACACCTGAGTGCTGATGACCTCTCTGTGCTCGGCTATGACCGCTGGCTCAGCGTTCTCGAACAAGGAGCTGCAGCGCATCACGCAGGTCTCATCCCAGCGTTCAAAGAGACCGTGGAGGAGCTCTTTCTCACGGGCTTTGTGAGGGTCGTTGCAGCTACGGAAACACTGGCTCTCGGCATCAACATGCCTGCGCGCACCGTGGTCATCGAGTCGTTGAGTAAGTACAACGGTGAGTCTCACGAGCTACTCAAGCCGAGCGACTACACACAGTTGACGGGTCGCGCTGGAAGGCGTGGCATCGACACAGAGGGGACGGCTGTTGTCCTCTTCACTCCCTATGTTCCCTTCGACCAGGTAGCAGCCATCGCTGAGAAGGGTTCCAACCCACTTCGGTCCTCGTTCTCGCCCACCTACAACATGGCCGTCAACCTGATCGCTCGTTACGATGAAACCGTCGCCCACGAACTACTTGAAGCCTCGTTCGCCAGCTTCTCGATGGAACAGAGAACCGAGCAGCTCCGTTCGAATCTCAACGACCGTCGTAGCGATCTCGGGACCTTCCGAGCCGCTGCGACCTGTGATCTGGGTGATATCTGGGCCATCGAGAATCCAGGAAAGGCACACTCCACCAGACGGGTGGACACGGAGATGCTGCAGCTAGGGATCGTGCTCGATATCGCCGAAGAGACACTGGTGCTCTTGGCGCGATCGTGGGGAGGCGGGCAGCCAAAGCTCAGCCTCACCGATGTTGAGGGGACACGACGAATTATCCGAACAAGCGACCTCCCAAGAAGCTCCACTGTGCTCGGAAATATCTCTCTTCCTATGCCTATTCGTGCTCAGAATCTCGAGTATCGACGCGAAGCGGGAATGATGCTCGAGCGGTTCATCCCAGAAGACGAACCGCTCACTCTGTTCCTGACCCGCACAGACGGGGGAGTGATGAGCTGCCCGGATATCGAAACACACCTCACATGGGCAGAGAGGGCCACCCGTGCCGAGCGGGACATTAGGAGACTTGAGCGAAGGCTCGAACGATCGTCCGTAAGTGACGTTGGTGTTGAGTTCGATGGGCGGATGAAGGTGCTCCAGGCCACGCGCTACACCTCTCGATGGTCTCTCACAGCAAAGGGAGAATCCCTCAGGCGTCTCTACAACGAGCTCGATCTCCTTCTGGCGGAGTCTCTCGGAACCGGTGTGTTTGCCAACCTGTCGGCAGCAGAGTTCGCGGCCCTGGCGTCGATCTTCACGTTCGAAACAAGAGGCGGCGACGTGTCTGCAATGCCTCATGCCGAATTCGCCGAAGGAGCGATTGGTGCCGTGGCCGAGCTTGCAGAGGCGGTCGCCATTCATGAACGTGCCGCAGGCCTCGTCGAGACCCGCTTTCCAGATGTGGGACTCGTTGATTCGATACACGCATGGGCCTCAGGACTCGAGCTCGTCGACATCTTCGACACCGACGATCTCCGCGCAGGCGATTTCGTCCGTGCAACTCGCCAACTCCTCGATCTCCTTCGCCAGATCCGCGACGGCTTCGCCACCTATCGATCAGTGGCCTCTGAAGCAATCAGACTCATCGACAGAGGCATCGTCGAAGCGGGAGTTGTCAGGTGAAATGGTTCGGCGTCGTCAATCCTCGCGCTGGGAGTAGGGGATCCCCATACGATGAGGTCACATCAATGGCGGACCAACTCGGTCTCGAATGCACCTTCATGGAGTCCGAATCCGGTGACCACATACGTTCACTCGTCCGGAATGCCATCGATGGTGGTGCGACGGGAATAGTCTCCGTCGGGGGCGACGGCACTGCAAATCTTGTGCTCGACGCACTCATGAACGCCAACTCCGAGGATCGGATCACTCTGGCAATCGTGTCAAGCGGGTCTGGGAGCGACTTCGTTCGGACCTTCGGACACAAGAGCACCATAAGGGAAGGGCTGTCGCGACTCGCGGGAAGGGACATCGATCGCTACCCCGTCGATGTCGGACTGGCAAGTGGGGAATTCGGCAAGCGGTACTTCCTCAACGCGCTCACGATCGGAGTGACGGCTGCATCGGTTGCCAGAGCAGACACTCTTCCTCGATGGGTTGGGTCGACGCGCTACACCGCTGCTTTCTGGATTGCTCTTTGGAGCTTCCCCAATGCTGAGGTCTCCGTGCGTGTCGACCGCCACCGTTTCCAAGATGACGCCATCACGGTCGTCGTTGCGAATGGCCAGTTCTTCGGAGGTGGCCTCAACATCGCGCCTCGGTCCATGCTTGGGGATGGAGAGATGGACGTCCAGGTGTTCAGAGGTCCCCGCCGCCAGGCGTTCTCAGTGATGCCGAGAGTCAAGATGGGAACGCATCTCACGCACAGGGGAGTACAGCGTTTCTCGGGTTCCAACATTCATATCGATGCTCCCACGAATTGGCCCGTAGAGGTCGATGGTGAGATGCTTGGCTGGGGAAGCGTTAGCGTGGAAGTAGTGTCCAATGCGATCGATTTCGTGATCTAGGACATCTTCAGGAAACCGACAGAACGGTGTAGCTCGACCCACACGCAAGAAAGCGATTGAACTGTTCGCTGATTTCTGTATGCTCCGCGCCGACAAACAGAACCGAGAAGGAATATGAGTAGCGATACCTCTGAAGAAGTCATGGATGTCGAAGACCTTGACGATGGTGCACCGACCAAAGTCAAAGGCGAAGGCGAATCCGACGACGCCAAGTCCGACGACGAAGACGCAACCGAAGCCCTTGACGAACTTGAGGCCGAGGAACTCGAAATGCTCACCGAGGACGAAAGCAACGAAGCAATCGTCGTCGATGAGGCTGCAGAGATGCGTGCGATCCGCCGCGCCGAGATCGCCATGGAGGCGGGAGAGGTGGACGAAGCAGCCTCGGATGAGTTCGTATGCACGAAATGCTTTCTCGTGAAGAGTCACCTCCAGTTGGCTGCAAAACGCAAGAAGATCTGTCTGGACTGCGCGTCGTAGCAGCTATCGGCAATGAGCTGTGAGGCGTCAGGATGCACTGAAGGCTCACGGATGAGTGGGCCGGGGCAGAGTCTCAAGGTGCCGTAGCGCAGCGCCGATACGATCTTTATGGAAGACTTCGGTATGCGTGTTGTTGTCATCGTTCCTACGTACAACGAATCTGAGAATATTCGACGTATCGTTGAGGCGGTTCGTGATCTCAAGTACGACATCCTCGTTGTCGATGACGGATCCCCCGATGGAACCGGCCAAATCGTTGACAGCCTCGCAAGCACCGACTCAGGCATCATGGTCCTGCACCGGGAAGGGAAGTCAGGATTGGGACCTGCCTATGCGGCGGGATTTGGCCGTGCGCTCGAACTTAGTTACGAGATTCTCTGTGAAATGGATGCCGATTTCTCCCACGATCCGACCGATCTACCGAGGTTGGTGGGCGCCGTTGAGGAGGGGGCCGATCTCGCCATTGGTTCGAGATATGTACCGGGTGGCGGCACAGAAGGATGGCCGTGGTACCGCAGGGCCCTGTCGAGGGGCGGAAACATCTATGCGTCCGTTCTGCTCGGCATCTCGGTGCGCGACGCCACAGCCGGATTCCGTGCGTTCAGGGATACAACCATCCGCAAGACCGATCCAGCGTCCTGCGAGTCCTCCGGTTACGGCTTCCAGGTGGAGATGGCATGGAGAACTGAGCAAGCAGGACTTGAAATCGTTGAAGTGCCCATCACGTTCAGGGACCGCATCGCAGGGGAGTCGAAAATGAATGCAATGATCGCGTTCGAGGCCATCCTGCTTATAACCAGATGGGGGATAGCCGACCGCGTCTCGCAACGCTCACGCCAACAGTCCTAACGAGACTCCGCCAGCTACGCTCGTGTGCGTGCATGTCTCAGCCAGATTGGCAGTCAACGCCGACGTGATTCACCTTGTGTCCCTCTATCGCGAGATGGAAGAGGAGCAGATAGTCCGAAAGCCTATATGGGCGCTCACTGACGGCCTCGATCACAGATTCGACATGTCGCTGTTTCGAGCGATCGAAGAAGAGGATTCCTTCGTGCTGGCGGGCGAAATCGACGGTGCAACCGTCGGTTTCATCTGGGCAACGATCGAGCCGATGCTCGACCGAGCTCAGGGTGCCATGATCGGAAGAATCCGACTCATCTATACCGAACCGGAAGCGAGAGGCGTCGGTGTGGGCCACACGATGCTTACCGAGATGATGGATCTTCTTCGCGCCAGAGGGATACACCAATTCGATGCACCCGTTGGACCTGGCCAACGCGCTGCCAAGAACTTCTTTGAGTCGCATCGATTCGCAGCACGTTCCATCATCATGTACTCGGCGGACAAGGTTGCCGAAGATGACACCTGAGCTACCTGTTGGTGACGAGGCTGTTGACCTGATGATCGAATTGATTGCCAACGCATGCGTCAATACCGGCGATCCCGAGTCGGGGCATGAGATTCGCTCCGTTGCAACGATCCAGGCCTATCTCGGCGAACCAGGCACAGTCATCGAACCCATCGCCGGCAGGGCATCAGTTGTGTACCGGCTCAAGGGGACGAATTCGGCTGCGCCCGTTCTTCTCCTGATACCGCACATCGATGTCGTTCCTGCCAACGCAAAGGACTGGACCTTCGATCCCTTCTCAGGTGAGAGATTCGATGGTTTCGTGTGGGGGAGAGGATGTGTCGACATGTTGAATGTCACCGCATCGATGGTCGTCGTGTATCGCTGGCTCAGAGACGGCATCCTGCGCCCTCCCGAAGGAGATGTGGTCCTTGCATGTGTCGCCGACGAGGAGGCTGGCGGTGTTTATGGCGCGCATCATCTTGTCGAAGAGCACTGGGATCTCGTTTCGTGCGACTATGTCCTTACAGAGGTCGCAGGGCCGACAATTGGTTCGCGAACTGATCCTTCTCTCCCCGTCACGGTTGCCGAGAAGGGTCCCTCGTGGCAGGCAGCTTCTACCGTTGGCATCGCTGGTCACGGTAGTCAGCCCTACGGACGCTCGAATGCCGTGTTGACCCTGTCGGATTCTTTCTCTCGAATAGGGTCCGCAGACCAGCCGATACGCATTGCTGAGGAGTGGATCGAGTTCGTTCCCCACCTCGACCTCGAGCCAGAACTCACCGAGATGTTGGTCGATCCCGACACGGTCGATGCTGCGATCGAAACGATAGCCGAGGAAGATCAAACGCTTGCTCGTTGGATACATGCCTGCACACACATGACGTTCTCTCCGAATGTGATCAGTGGAGGTACAAAGGCGAACATGATCCCGGATGCGGCGGTGGGTGATATCGACATCCGAACGCTTCCAGGACAGGACGCGACCGAGGTCGAGGATCACCTGAGAAAGGTGTTGGGTCCTGACCTCTTCGATGCTGTTGATTTCACTCCCAGGCTCAACATGGAGGCGAACAGCTCGCCGGCGCAGGGACCTCTGTGGGAAGCCATTGCCGACGCGGCGGAACAACACCTCGGCACCCGCCGGCTTGCTCCGACCCTGACCCCGGTTACGACGGATGCACGGTTCTTCAGAGAAAGAGGCATACCCTCCTACGGTGTCGGCTTGTTCGACGGGTCGGTCACATTCCCAGAGATGCTTGCGATGTTCCACGGTGTCGACGAGAGGGTTTCAGAGGACTCAGTGCGCGCCACAACACGTTTTCTCGCGTCGGTCGTGTCCGCGTTCTCACTGCGTGTGGCGGATCTTTGACCACCCGCGCACAGGCGGAGAATGCCAACAGCCACATCCGAGGAACGGTCGTGTTCGACCTCGACGGCGTCGTGTATCTCGGTTCCACCCCACTACCCGGTGCCTCGGCAACCATTGCTACGCTCAACGATCTTGGATGGCAGATCCTATTCGCAACGAACAACTCGACGAAGACACCCGAGTCGATCGTCGAGGTCCTCGAACATCGCGCGAGCATCTCCGTTCCCCCATCCACCATCGTCACGTGTGGCATGGCCACCATCTCGTATCTAAGGGATCTCGGAGTCGAGTCGGCACTGGTCGTAGGCTCGCACCAACTCAAAGACACCGTCCGCCGGGGTCAGATATCTGTAGTCGAGAACGCGGGTGTTGACGCGGTAGTGGTTGGGCTTGAGCGATCGCTGACACAAAGCACCATCGACGGTGCCGTTCGTGCACTCAACAACGGCGCCGCGTTCGTGGCAACCAATACGGATGCAAGCTTCCCCACGCCCAGTGGCCTTGTGCCAGGTGCTGGGGCAACTGTGACGGCCATTGCCGATGCTGCACAGAAACCCTTCGTCGTCTGTGGCAAACCGGAGGAACCGATGGTGCGCCTTGTCTCCCTGAAGCTCGATTCAGACAACGTCTGGATGGTCGGCGACCGATTGGAGACCGACATAGCATTCGCAAAGCGTGGTGGATGGAGGTCAGTGCTCACACTGAGCGGTGTGACCTCTGCCGACACGGCTGCCGCTCACGCCATGGAGCCTGATTACATCATCGAATCGATCGCTGAGCTTCCCCACATTCTGACCAGTGCTTCCAAGAGCAGTGTCGATGAGGGATAATGACCGCATGAATAGCGCATCCGAGCCGGACCCGACAGTCGAGGACCAGACCGCAGCTGACGCGCTCGCCGACGTGGATCCGGCTGACGCTCCCGACATAGCCGACGGTATCGCGGCAAGCCTTCAGCGCGAACTCGACACCACGGGCACAGATGATGAACGTCCAACGGAGCCGAACTCCTGACGCGTAGACGACTCGACGCTGAGCTTGTTCGCCGCGGACTCGTTGAAAGTCGCACCGAGGCTCAGAGGGCCATCAAGGCAGGACTCGTGCGCGTAGGCACGAATACCGCTCCAAAAGCAGCAACGATGGTTTCGCCCGATGAGCCCGTACACATCGTGGCGAGTGCCGACCCCTTCGTCAGTCGAGCGGGTCGGAAGCTCGAAGCCGCGCTGGAGGCATTCGGTGCGGATGTCCAGAACCTGAGAGCCATCGATGTGGGAGCGTCAACCGGCGGTTTCACCGACTGCTTGTTGCAGCGAGGTGCTGCAACGGTGACAGCTGTTGATGTGGGATACGGTCAGATGCATTGGCGTATTCGCGAAGATTCGAGAGTTGAGGTTGTTGAGCGGACCAATATCCGGACCGCGAACCACTCCTCGTTCGGTGAGTCGTTTGACATCATCGTTTCCGACCTGTCCTTTATCTCGCTTCGAACAGTTCGAACGCAATTGGCAGCGCTCGGAGGTGACGAAGCGATATGGGTACTGCTGATCAAGCCTCAGTTCGAGGCCGGTCCCGATCGGGTGGGAAAGAAGGGAATCGTTCGCAGCGCCGAAGTGCGCAGGGAAGTGATCCATGAGGTCCTCGATGCATACGAGGACATAGGGCTTGGCTGTCGTGGCATCATTGAGTCGCCGATCACAGGGACCACGGGCAATGTTGAGTACGTTGCGATCTTCGGGCGGGGTAGCGGTACTGTGACGTCCGATACGATCGACACCATGTTCGATGGGACGTCACAATGAAACGAATCAGACTTGTTGTTCGCAACGACAAGCAGCAGGCCCATGTGATAGCGAATCGTTTCGGCAACCTCCTGGCGGACCGAGACGTAGCCACGGATGCCGGCGATCCGGACGCCATTGTCGCAGTTGGCGGCGACGGCACCATGCTCGAGGCTGCGTCAATCGCCCTTGAGCTCAGCGTCCCTGTATGTGGCATCAACGTGGGTCGTGTTGGCTATCTGGCCGAATTCGCCCAGGACGAGATCGAGGATCTTGCTATCGCCATTGCTTCAGATGGATTCGCGATCATGCACCACAGCACAGTTTCGGTGTCAACAGGGACAGAGACGGCGTCCGCGATCAATGATGTGGTTGTCGAGAAGGTGACGGGTCAGCGGATCATCGAGGTAGCGGTTGAAGTAAACCATCGTCCTTTGGCCACGTACCGAACGGATGGTGTGATCGTTGCAACGCCTCTGGGATCGACCGCCTACTCCTTGTCCGCGGGCGGTCCGATCGTCGATCCAACCCTTGATGCTCTCATCATGACGCCTGTGGCGCCTCACAGCCTGTTGACGAGGGCGATCGTTCTTGCTCCCGATGCCGTCGTCACTCTGTCAGTAACCGGAGACCGCCCAGCGCGGATCAACGTCGATGGACGCGAGCTGCTGATCGTCGAGCCGGATGAGCTCGTAACGATACGCCGTGGCTCACACGCTGTGAAGTTCATGACCCTGGATCGTCATCCATTTCCCCACGCGGTGCGAGAGCAGTTCGGCCTCGACCATGCGTGACGAAGCCCATGCTTGAGGAACTCGTCGTATCCAATCTCGGGCTGATACCCGAGGCTGTCCTGACGCCCTCGAGGGGCCTCACCGTCATCACCGGCGAGACCGGAGCAGGAAAGACAGTCATGCTTGGCGCGCTGAGACTGCTTATCGGGGAACCTGCAGCCAAGGGCCTCATCGGTCCCTCTGGAGACCAGGCGGACGTCTCTGCACGATTCGTTGATGACACAGACCATGTGGCGCGGAGGGTCGTCACACCGAACCGGTCCAAGGCCTACCTCGATGGCGCCATCAGCACAGCTTCAGCCCTTCGCGAGACGATCGGACCGAAGGTTTCCATTGTCGGACAGCACGATCAACACACCATCACGTCATCAGAAGGTGTAAGACGACTCGTTGACGTATCCCTCACATCCAGGGAGCGCACCGACTTCGACGCCTATGGAAAGGCGTGGAACGCCTATGAGGTGGTCAGGGCGGAAGCCGACCTTCTTGGTACTGATCAGAGGCACCTCGCCAGAGAATTGGAGACGATTCGATTCCAGATTGCTGAGATCACGGATGCTGGCTTTGCGATCGGGGACGATGATCTCCTCCGGTCAAAAGCGGGGAAGCTCCGCAACGCGGAGGAACTCGCCACCGCTATCGATTCCATTCTCGACAGGTTGGGTGAGGGGGGAGCTGGCAGCGATGTGGAGAGTGCAGTCCGCGCCGTTGACAGCGCAGTCAACCTCGATACGACTCTTGAAGAGATCTCCGATCGGATCCGGAATCTTCACGAGACGCTCTCGGATATCAACTCAGAGGTTGTCCGATATGCCGCAGACCTGAACCTCGATCCGGCGGCGCTCGAGGAAACTGAACAACGAGTGTCATTGCTTTCCTCACTCAAGAGAAAGTACGGTGACTCTCTTGAAGCTGTACTAGCGTTCCACAAGGACGCGACCGCCCGCGAGATGGAATTGGATGAGCTTCTCGCGTCGGCCGGCGACATCGCCGAGCGACTTGATGTCGCCAGTACGAGCCTCGACACCGCTGGAGAAGCGCTGAGATCCACCAGAAGCACCGCCGCGGCTCGCATCGCCGAAGCCGCCCACGGTCACCTCACCGATCTTGGTTTCAGGGCGCCGTTGCTCGAGATCTCAGTGGTGTCCGCGGCACCGACGCGTTCCGGCGCGGACGCCGCAACGGTTCTCTTTGCATCGGATGCATCAATGAAGCCAGGGCCTGTATCGGCAATTGCCTCGGGCGGTGAACTCAGCAGACTGGTACTTGCCCTCACGCTTGCATCAGGTGGAGCAGAGACGGATGTCGTGGCCTTCGACGAGATCGATGCCGGTGTGGGGGGAGAAACTGCGCTGGCGATGGGGCAGAAGCTTGCCTCGCTCGCAGAAACGAGACAGGTTCTCTGCGTTACCCATCTTCCTCAGGTAGCGGCATTCGCTGACAGGCATTATGTGGTCGAACGCAGCGGCGCGACTGCGTCCATCTCGGAGGCCGTCGATACGCGGCGGACCGAAGAACTGTCGCGAATGCTCGCCGGTCTCTCCTCATCGGAGAAGGGTCAGGAACACGCCGAGGAACTCCTCGCATTGGCATCTGAGAAGAGGCGCGTCTGATTCCGATGCCGCATCCGTTTGAGGTCGCCGACTCGGTCATTCGGTGCAACCCACCCTGCTGGTATCATCCGACCTTCCGAGGCGGAGGAGATGCGTGACAAAGCACGTATTTGTAACTGGTGGGGTGACATCAAGTCTTGGCAAAGGCATCACCGCTGCTTCTCTGGGTCGACTCCTCAAAGCAAGAGGGTTCAGCGTCGTACTCCAAAAACTCGATCCCTACATCAACGTTGATCCTGGGACGATGAACCCGTTTGAACACGGTGAAGTCTTTGTCACAGATGATGGCGGAGAGACGGATCTCGATCTGGGCCACTATGAACGCTTCGTCGGCGAGAACTTGAGCCAGGACTCAAACGTCACGACGGGATCGATCTATCAGACCGTGATCCGGAAAGAGCGTCGCGGCGACTATCTCGGCGCGACGGTCCAGGTGATCCCTCACATCACCAACGAGATCAAGGCTCGTATCCGCAAGCTGGGTCAACGTGATGGCGTCAACGTCGTCATCACAGAGGTTGGTGGCACCGTCGGCGATATCGAGAGCCTGCCATACCTTGAGGCCATCCGCCAGATCCGAAAAGATGTCGGGATACACAACACGTGCTACATCCACGTCACGCTCGTTCCTTATCTCAGCACGTCGGAAGAGCTGAAGACGAAGCCGACCCAGCACTCCGTGTCAGAGTTGCGAGGCAAAGGAATTCAGCCCGAGATAATCGTGGTGCGATCTGACAGGCCAGTCGATGAGTCCGCAAGGCGCAAGATAAGTCTCTTCTGCGATGTCGAGAGCGACGCGGTGATCAACCTCGTCGACGTGCCGAACATCTACGGCGTGCCGCTCTCGTTGCACGAGGCTGGACTAGACGACGTCGTGTTGCGTGAACTCGAACTTGAAGCCCCACCTCCTGACCTGGAGGAATGGGAGGCAATGGTCGAGTCGATGGGAAGTCCATCTGGCACGGTCACGATCGGACTTGTGGGGAAGTACATCGACCTTCCAGACGCATATCTCTCCGTTGTGGAAGCTCTGAGACATGCAGGACGCACTTCCGATGTGAACGTCGAGATTCGTTGGATCCCTGCTGATGATGTTGACGGCATGCTTGTTGCGTCCTACCTCGAGGGTTTGGACGGGATCCTTGTACCAGGTGGGTTTGGAATCCGCGGCATCGAGGGCAAGGTGCGATCGATCCAATATGCGAGGGAACAGAACATCCCGTTCCTCGGCCTGTGTCTTGGTCTTCAATGCGCCGTGATCGAGTACGCACGCAATGTCGTTGGCCTGGCGAATGCACACTCCTCCGAATTCGATCCAATGACTACCGATCCAGTGATCGATCTCATGGAGACACAGAAGGACATCTCCGAGAAGGGTGGGACGATGCGACTAGGCATCTACCCCGCAAAGCTGTCTCCTGGGACCCTCGCGAGGGAGCTCTACGATGAAGAAGTCGTATACGAGCGCCATCGACATCGATGGGAGGTAAACAATCGGTACCGCCAGCAACTACAAGATGCAGGTTTCGTTCTCTCGGGTATGTCGCCCGATGGCAGACTCGTTGAGTTCATCGAGCTCCCCGATCACCCTTACTTCATTGCAACCCAGGCGCACCCAGAGTTGAAATCCCGCCCCGACAAGCCGCATCCCCTCTTCGAAGGACTTGTCGCT
Source organism: Actinomycetes bacterium (assembly GCA_023336875.1). GTDB lineage: Bacteria > Actinomycetota > Acidimicrobiia > Spongiisociales > UBA5794 > B3-G11. Next base: position 10,020 of record JAMBLH010000181.1, on the reverse strand, counting down.
GCTGCACGCACGCACCATGAACACGTCGGTGACACCGACCGCGCAACGGCAGCGGTTGAGAACCTCAGGTGAACCGCGAGCATCCGTTCCGCATCACCGACAGAGCCCTGCTGCTCGATCTTGGATTCCTAAACGTCACCGAGCGCTCGATCGAATCCACCGATGGCGCAACATTCAAACGGGTCGTCATCGAACATCCGGGGGCGGTTGCTGTCGTCCCCATCGTCGGAGACGACGTCGTACTGGTTCGCCAGTACAGAGCCGCCATCCGCGATCACATCCTCGAAATCCCTGCGGGGAAGCTGGATGCCCCTGGCGAGGGTCTGGAGGACGCTGCACAGCGCGAACTGAAGGAGGAGACCGGCTTCAGCGCTGACAGACTTCTCAGACTCACTGATCTGTTGACCGCCGTCGGATTCTGTGATGAGAGGATCACCATCTTTCTCGCAGAGGATGTGGTGGCGGGGGACCGATCGCCCATGGGTCCGGAGGAACACGACGCAGAAGTACTGCAGATGCCACTCCAGCAAGCCGTCGAGCTTGTCGCGTCAGGCGAGATCACTGACGCCAAGACCGCGGTCGGCCTTCTCCTCGCATCACGGATCCGTGCCGCTTCCTAGCCGTGCCGACGAGTTCCTGGAGTCCATCAGGGTGGAGCGCGGCCTCGCCAAGAACACAGCAGATGCGTACCGGCGAGACCTTGGCCAGTACCGGGAGACGATCGATGGTCACCCGCAGCTGGAACCATCTGAGATCGTCCACGTCCACCTGGAGCATCTCAGAGAAGCCGGTCTGAAGAACACTTCGATAGCCCGAAAGCTGGCATCCATTCGTGCGTACCACACCTTCATGATCGCCGAGGGCTATCAGTCCGACGATCCAACCGCAGCCATCGAGACTCCCACAAGGGGTGTGTCCATCCCCAAAGCGCTCACCGTTCACGAGGTGAGCCAGCTTGTGGAGGCACCAGATAGCTCAACACCCCTTGGAAGACGAGACCGAGCAATCCTCGAGGTTCTCTATGGAACGGGTTGCCGAGTAAGTGAGCTGATCGATCTCGATCTACACGACGTCGATTTTGAGACACACACAGCAATCGTTACCGGTAAGGGAAACAGACAGAGACTCGTCCCCATTGGATCCTACGCAGCCCGCGCCATCGGTGCGTGGCTACCCGATCGTATGGATCTCCGAATTGCAGGAGCAGACTCCGGAGCGGTCTTCCTCACAACCCGCGGCAACCGTTTATCGCGCCAAACCGTATGGAGGATCGTAAAACGTGCTGGTGCGGCGGTAGGCATTTCCCCTGGAGATCTCTCACCGCATGTGCTCCGCCATTCCGCTGCCACCCACATGGTTGAAGGAGGCGCGGACCTAAGGACCGTTCAGGAGCTGCTCGGGCACGCCAGCTTGTCAACAACCCAAATCTACACAAAGGTGAGTCCGGAATACCTACGCGAAGTTGTGCTTGTGAGTCATCCGCGGGGCAGATGATCAAGATTCAGTTCGTTGCGGACTATTCTGAAGCGTGCACTGCGATTACACCTACTTCGACCAGGTCACAGGGAGGGATTGATGCCACCCATCGACATCGACGAGACGCTCGCGACCCTCACAGAAGAGCGTTCAGCACTCCTGCATCAGCTTGCCGAGCTCGGTGCGGATGAGAGCGGCGAACTGACAGGGGACATGGACTACGGCGACGCCTTCGCAGACGCTGGCGCAGCGACAGCCGAAAGAACTGAGACGATGGGAATCATCGAGAACCTCAAGATCCACCTTGACGGGGTTGACCGAGCCATCGCCCGAATCGCGGATGGGACCTATGGCATCTGCACGGTCTGCGGCAAGAAGATCCCCGAGGATCGCATGCGGTATAGACCCACATCATCCCAATGCATCGATTGCAAAAAGACCGCATCGATCTGACGGCAGCAGTCTGCTCGTGCACCTGATTCGCCGCTTCTTTGGCTTTCTGGTTGCAACGCCTCTGACACCGAGTGAGCAGCGGCAGGTTCGTGATGCGCTCGCCCCGGGCCTGGCACGGTTGTTCTTCGCGCAACGATCCGAGGACCAGCGCCATGCCTTTGTCGTGTACGAGCGGGTTGAAAGCTCAGCCGACCTCGCTCAGGCAGCACTCCTGCACGATGTCGGCAAGACCGACTCCGATCTTGGAGCTCTAGAGCGATCGCTTGCGACGATCTGGGATGGCCTCGGTAGACCGACTAGTGGGAGATGGCGGAGTTACCTTGCCCACGGCAGCAGCGGAGCCCGCATGCTCAAGGATCTCGGAGCCGACAACCTTGCCATCAGCTTCGCACAAGACCATCCCGGTCCGTGTCCTGAGGGCATAGATTCATCCAGTTGGTGTCGCCTCGAAAGCGCTGACAATGAGTAGAGGTCGACCGTCTACTCTCTACCCGCAGCTCCCCTGATAGCCTGCTGCCATGGCATTTGAAGTCCGCACACGGGTGTTCGAGGGACCCCTCGATCTCCTGCTGCAGCTCATCACATCGCACCAGCTTGCCATCACGGAACTGAGTCTCTCCGAGGTCGTCTCCGAGTACATCGCGTTCATCGACGACATGCATGATATTGATCTCGAAGTAACCAGCGAATTTCTGCTGATCGCGGCAACGTTGATACAGATCAAGGCAAGGCATCTCCTCCCCGACGGCGAACCGATCGACCTAGACGAGGAACTCGCCCTGGCCGAAGAGCGCGACCGTCTCCTGTCGCGCCTCCTGGCATCCCTCACGTTCAAGGACGTCGCTGCGGTGTTTCGACACCGGATGGAAGCGGCGGAGAGATACGTGCCACGAACCGCAGGTGCGCCGCCGGACATCTTGCCAAAGGTGCCGGACGTAAGGCTCACTGTCGACGCTCAGGGATTGGCAGCAATCGCGGAGATGGTCTTTACGACGCCCGACATCGATCCCGATCTTGACCATCTCGATCTTGAGCTGCCATCTGTCCACGATGCCATGATCGACCTGCAGACCCGCATGTCACGATCGATCACATCCGATTTCGAAGATGTTGTGGCGCACTGCACTCGAGACGTTGAAGTCGTTGCCTACTTTCTCGCCCTCCTCGAACTTGCCCGATGGGGGATCGTGCAGGTGAGCCAGGATGACCCGAATTCCGCCATCATCATGTCCTACGACGAACAATCCGCTGACTCTCGCTTCGAGGCGATGCTCGGCCATGAAGGAGAAGAATGACCGATCTCGCCATCGTCCTCGAGGCAATACTGTTCGTCGCGGAGGAACCCGTCACCGCTGCCGAACTCGCCGAAGTCACAGAGCGGCCAAAAAATGAGATTGAAGCTTCCCTCCTCGATCTCTCCGACGACCTCGGCGCACAACGTGGAGTTGTTCTTCGGAACGTCGGCGGGGGTTGGCGCCTGTACACGCATCCTGATGCGCTCGGATACCTGGAAAGATTTGCTTCGACAGATCGCGCAAGGCGTCTATCGGCCGCTGCCCTTGAGACGCTTGCTGTTGTGGCCTACAGGCAGCCCGTGAGCCGCGGCCAGGTAACTGAGATCCGGGGCGTCGACTCGGAGCACTCCCTCAAGACTCTGGAACGACGTGGCATCGTTCTTGAGATCGGGCGAGCACCCGGACCGGGACAGGCCGTACTCTACGGAACGACTGATCTGTTCCTCGAGAAACTCGGTGTTGCGTCTCTCACCGATCTTCCGCCATTGGCTGACCACGTGCCGCCAGCGCAGATCGTCGAGACGCTCGAACTACCGATGCGCCCGGAGTCATCATCGAACGACTGAACAAACTGATCGCAAGGACAGGACTTGCGTCTCGACGGAAGGCAGACATCCTGATCGAACAGGGGCGAGTGTCCGTCAACGGCTCCCCAGCGTCCGTTGGTCAACGGGTCGACCCACTCGGGGACGAGGTCGTCGTTGATGGGGTGGTACTTCCCCTCGATCCGGAACTCACGACGTGGCTCGTCTACAAGCCAGCAGGTGTTGTCTCTACGATGTCAGACCCGCAGGAGAGACCCACCGTGCGTGAGTTGGTACCTGACACGCCGGTTACCAATCCCGTTGGGCGACTGGACCTACATTCCGAGGGTCTCCTACTCATGACAAACGACGGAGATCTGGCGCTCAGGGTCACACATCCGCGCTATGGCATCGAGAAGACCTACCACGTGCTCATAGATGGTCCGTTGGCACCCAGCCAGGTGTCTCGTCTTACCGATGGCATTGAACTTGAGGATGGAGTTGCACGTGCCACAAGAGCGAGGGTGGTCGACACCTCAAAGGGCAGGACCTTGGTCGAATTGACGCTGACAGAGGGCCGGAACCGGGAGATCCGCAGGATGTTCGATGCGATGGACATTGAAATCGTCCGCCTTGTCCGTACATCGATTGCCGGCATCACCGACCGAACGCTGAGCCCTGGCGGGTACAGGGCGCTGACATTCGATGAGATTCGAGACATCTACGCGATGTCCGAGATCGTGGCCGATGATGGCTAGGCGCGTTGTCACAAATCCTGATTCCCGGCTCCTCGCTTCAATTCAAGTGCCAGGGGACAAGTCGCTATCGCACCGCGCGCTGATCTTTGCCGCGATCTCTGAGGGAGACAGCCTCATAACTGGTCTCGGCTCCGGCGAGGACGTACGCAGGACTATCGAGGCAATTCGCGCGCTCGGCGTTCTGGTGGATGGTCCCGAAATCCGCTCTCCCGGATCGTCGAACTGGACCGAGCCGTCTGCGCCGATCGACTGTGGCAACTCTGGAACAACTATGCGGCTGCTTGCGGGAGTCCTGTCCACATCGGAAGTCCAGGCAACACTGGTCGGAGATAAGTCCCTCAGCGCACGACCGATGAACCGTCTGGTTGCCCCGCTCGAGGCGCTTGGCGGCCGAATCACGCCGTCGAGCGGGGGCACAGCTCCCATCAGCGTTGGTGGCGCAACTGACGTTCAGGGCACCAGCTTTGCCATTGACATAGCATCAGCTCAAATTCGCTCTGCTTTCGAGCTCGCGGCACTTGCGGCACCAATCTCGTCTGTTATCGACTCGCCACCAGGCTTCCGAGATCACACCGAACGCTGGCTGATAGCCGCGGGACTGGGGGAGTGGTCAACAGCGACCGCCTTTCGCGTCGACCCCGGCACGCTTGCTCCTGCACGCTATGACGTTCCCGGCGATCCGTCCTCCGCTGCGTATCTCTGGGCTGTTGCCGCTATTCATCGCGGGTCAGAGGTCCTCACGCCGAACATCAGCCTCAACCCGGGCAGGCTTGGCTTTCTCCAGGTACTCGAAGAGATGGGGACAGAGGTCGAGGCGCTGGTCACAGGGTCAATCGGAGGAGATCCGGTTGGCGACGTCAAGGTCACCGGACGAACACTCAGAGCCGTTGATGTCGGTGGAGATCTTGTTGCTTCGACGCTCGACGAACTACCGCTTCTCGCGGTCGTCGCTACTTTCGCGGAAGGCATCACGACGGTATCCAATGCCGAGGAGCTGCGCGCAAAGGAGTCCGATCGCATTGCATCGACAACGGCGATGATCCAAGCTCTCGATGGTGCCATCGAGCCGGCTACCGATGGCTTTCAAGTCGTCGGAACGGGCTTCCTTGGCGGAGGTGAGGTTGACTCGTTGGGCGATCATCGTATCGCCATGGCGGCTGCCGTGGCAGGGCTGAGAGCTGACGGGCCTGTCGAGATCGTCGGCGCAGAGTGCGCTGCGGTCTCCTGGCCAGCGTTCTACGACACGCTGGAGGAGATGTGGTAATAGCCATCGACGGGCCGAGTGGAGTCGGGAAGAGCACCGCATCGAGAGCGGTTGCGGACCAACTCGACCTCGTCTACCTCGACACCGGTGCGACCTATCGTGCGGCGACCCTCGCAATCGTCCGGGCAGGCGCTGACGTCCGATCGGAAACAGAAGTGCTCTCCGAGGTCGAGAACCACACCATCGACTACACAGAAGTCGGAATCGTGCTCGATGGTGAGTCAGTGGCATCCGATATCCGCTCGGACCAGGTGACTCTGGCCGTCAGCGCAGTATCTGCACACCCTCTCGTGAGGGCGGCGATCGTAGAGATGCAGCGTCGATGGGTGGACGACCGTGGTGCCAACGCTGTCGTCGAGGGACGAGACATCGGCACGGTCGTGTTCCCCGACGCGCCCGTGAAGATCTATCTCACCGCGAGCCCGCTTGTGCGTGCCACCCGTCGTTCCGGAGACGCCGAGGCCGAAGGCAAGTCAGTGGCGAAGATCGCGGCTGAGATCGAAGCCCGAGACCACGCCGACTCAACTCGCAAGGCATCGCCACTCCGGCCTGCCGACGACGCACTGATCATCGACACGTCAGAACTGACGATCGACGAGGTGGTGGATCGAATCATCGCGCGAGTGAACGAAATACTCACCGACGGTGGGGCTTAGTTCTGATGATGCCCCGCGGAGTTCGCGCCTGGTGGCAACGGATAACGACGAGGCCGTGCAGTGACTGCGGTGTTCCGATTCCTGTCTCGGAGTATGTACCTACCGGCGAGACGAGGAAGGGGAGCTGGTGGGCTGGCGGCAGCATGCAACTCGAATGTCCCGAATGCGGCGCCACCTTCTGGCTCAAGAAGTAGCCGGCACGTGACGCCTTTATGGAGGTGCCCTCCATGTCGTGTATGTACGGCCGAGTGGGCTTCTCCACTGGTAGCTGCCATCGGCGAGGCGCACGTATGTCCATCCGTACTCCCTGAGAATGTGGTCGTGTCCCTGATTGACGTGCATTCACACGCCGAGGATGGCCAACGCCTCCGTTGCGGTGAAATTGCGATCGTTCTCAACAAGCCCTGAGACACCGGGCGTCTGACACGCAAATCCACCCTCCACGAGTGGCTGCAATGCGCCCATGAATCGTCTGAGGTTCGGCGGAAGTGGGAAGTACTCGTCCTCGGATGTGACTCGCACCATCTCGACACCCTCAGTCGGGGAGATTCGTTCGATCACCTTCTGCACGCGTTGATCCGGGGCTGATGCCCCTGCGGTGACGCCGACAACGCTTGCGCCCTTCAACCAGGCAGGATCGATGTCATCCGCACTATCTACTCGATACGCAGGAACACCCGCATTGGTGCCAACTCTTACGAGCGCCTTCGTGTTCGATGAGTTCTCCGAACCGACCACGAGCAACAGGTCCGATCGCTCCGCAAGCTCCTGGATTGCGGCCTGCCGGTTCGTGGTTGCGTAGCAGAGATCGCTCTTTCGGGCGGTCCACAGGTCTGGGAACCGTGTCTCGGCATCAGACAACACGTCCTCCCACTCGTAGAGACCAAGAGTTGTTTGCGCCAACAGCGCAACTTTTGCATCGGTACCAGCCGAGAACGTGTCCAATCCGACCCTCGGGTCCACCAGCTGAGTCACCATCGGCGCCTCTGCCATTGCCCCAATGGCCTCATCGTGGCCCTCATGCCCGACATAGATGATGTCATACCCCTTGTCGGCCATTCGGCGCACCTCGTGATGAACCTTTGTTACAAGAGGGCACACAGCATCGATCATCACCGAGGCACCGTTCTGCGCGGCTTCAACGATGTCTGGCGCTGAGCCGTGGGCGGACAGCATGACAGGCATTCCTTCTGGAACCTCAGAGATATCGTCCACAAACACGACACCAGCTTCCTGGAATGCGTGCACGACTGCGCCGTTGTGGACGATCTCGTGATAGCAATACACAGGAGATTCAAAGACCTGAACCATCCATGTCAGAGCCTTGATCGCCATCTCAACGCCAGCGCAGAAGCCTCGCGGCTCAGCGAGAAGAACCTTTGTCGCCATGCAGTGAGGATAGAACCCGGCTGCACGCTGTTCTGGAGCCAGACGGTATCCTCTGGTGGATGTCGTTGCCAACCGTTCTTGAAGTTATTCCTGGTACACCTGCGGAGGTGTCCGGGCTTGTCGCGGGCGACGAACTCGTTTCGGTCAACGGTGTCATTCCCAACGACGTGATCGAGTATCAGCAGCTGGTCGACGACGTCGACCCTGTGTTCCTACTCCGGCGGGATGGAGCCGACATCGAGACGGTTGTTGTCAAGGACGAGGGTGTGCCGATCGGTCTCCGGCTGGGGTCCTCGATATTCGACAGAGTCCAGACCTGTGACAACCACTGCTCATTCTGTTTCATCTACCAGCTGCCGCCGGGGATGAGACAGTCCCTGTATCTCAAGGACGACGACTACCGGCTCTCGTTCCTCTACGGGAACTTCACCACATTGACGCGCTTCACGGAACTCGACCTCGCACGAGTTGTTGAGGACAGGCTCGGTCCGCTCTACGTATCCATCCATGCAACAGACCCAGACATTCGAGCGGACATGCTGCGCAACAGACGGGGTGCAACAAGTCTTCGCTGGCTCGAGGCGCTCCTCGAAAGCAACATTACCGTGCATGGACAGATCGTCCTGTGTCCCGATATCAACAACGGTGAGGTCCTCGAGAGAACGCTCGCCGAGATCCTGACTCGATTCTCGGGGCTCACAACGCTTGGCATCGTGCCCCTCGGCCTCTCAAAATACAACACCGAACCAAGCCTCAGAGTCCACACGCGCCAAGAGGCCGACGCCGACCTCGAGATCGTGCATTTCTGGAGCGAGCGTGCCCTCAAGACAGTTGGCCGGAGGATCTTCCAGGCATCGGATGAGCTCTACGTAACGGCAGGGATCGATGTGCCGACGACATCCGTCTATGAAGGATTCGAGCAGCACGAGAACGGCATCGGGATGATCAGAGCGTTCTACGACGAGCTGGACCGACTCGAAAACGGTTCATCGTCGAGTGCGCCTATCGTCACCGGCGAGTGGAGATCCATGCCAGCTGCACCTGCGGAGGGCTACCGTGCCGAGCGGCACCCATCACACGATCCGTCGGCGGAATCCGGCCCGCTTGTGGTGTTGACCGGTGCGTACGGAAAGTCAATCCTGGAACCGGTTCGAACACGGCTGGAGGGACTTGCCAACCGTAAGATTCGGCTTCTGGAGGTTCCGAACACTTTCTTCGGCGGAAACACCGCCGTTGCAGGCCTGATGGTCGGGGAGGACATCATCGATACAATCAACAACGACAGGGGCCCTGTGGGTGCGTATGTGATACCTGATGTGTCCTTGTCTGGTGACATGTTCATCGACGACGTTGCGTTGGGCGATGTTGCTGCGGCTGCACAGGCGCCGGTGGTTGTTGCGCCAGCTACAGCGTCAGGACTTCTGGGGGCAGCCAGATGAGCAGAACTCCGATCGTGGTGATCCTGGGTCGTCCGAACGTAGGCAAGTCCACGCTTGTTAACCGGATCGTGCGGAGCAAGGCGGCCGTGACAAACGAGGAAGCCGGCGTTACACGGGACCGCAGACAGTTCGACGCTGAGTGGGCTGGGCACGAGTTTCATGTCGTCGATACCGGTGGATGGGAGGCCCGTCCCAAGGAGGAGCTCACAACAGACATTCGCGAACAAGCGGAAGTCGCCGTTTCAGGAGCCGATCTCGTTGTCTTTGTTGCAGATGCCACGACCGAGGTCACCGATGACGACATCGGTATCGCGCGGATTCTCCAGCGCTCTGAGGTGCCGCACATCCTTGTCGCCAACAAGGTTGACTCGCCTTCGGCCGAATCTGACCTCGCTCACCTATGGGGTCTCGGTCTCGGCAATCCCGTCCCTGTTTCGGCCCTTGGGGGTCGGAACACTGGGGACTTCCTCGACCTCCTCGTCGCGTCACTCCCCTCAGACCTCGAGGGTGACTCGGACCCTGACGCAATCGCACGCCTAGCCATCGTTGGTAGGCCAAATGTTGGCAAGTCAACACTCTTGAACCGCCTCGCAGGAACGGAACGGGTACTCGTGTCTGACATACCGGGTACAACTCGCGACCCCATCAACATGGTCATAGACATCGATGGCGAGTACTTCGAAGTGGTAGACACCGCTGGCATCAAACGTACGACGAAGATCAAGGATGAATCCGACTACTACTCGGTCCTGCGGGCGCACGACGT
>JAMBLH010000180.1 GCA_023336875.1 Actinomycetes bacterium | reverse complement strand
GACTCGGTCAACGTCTGCGTTCGTACCCACTACATGCCGTTCTATTCGCGTCTTGGGCCCTATGACCCGGTGGCTCTTGACCGATGGTTGAACGAGAGTGGCGAGAACTTTGAGTACTGGGCGCATGCTGCGGCGGTGCTGCCCGTCGACCGATATCCGCAATGGCGGTGGAAGATGGGGGAGATGACGGTGTGGCGGAGAGCGGAGGCGCTCCTCGAAGCACACCCCGAGCTGCTCGATGATGTGCGGAGACAGGTATACGAGAATGGCCCGCTTACTGTGAGGGATCTTGATGCTCCTAATCAGCGGAGCGAGCCATGGTGGGGCTATGGACCGGGCAAGGTGGCCCTCGAGATGCTGTTCGCCAATGGCGATATTGCAGCGCTGCGCACCAAGAATTTTACCCGTCTCTATGACGCGCCCGAGAGAATGATCGACTCCGCAGCGTTCACCGCGCCCGAACTCCCGAAGGAAGAGGCCTACCGCGTCCTGCTTCACGATGCGGTACGACATCAGGGAATTGGAACGGTGCCCGATATCTCCGACTACTTCAGGCTCCATATGTCGAAATCGGCACCCATCCTTGCCCGGTTGGCGGATGCGGGAGACATCGAGGAAGTAGAGGTCAGGGGATGGACTGGGCCCGTGTATCTCGATCCTGGGGCAGTCAGACCGAGAAGAATTATCGGCGCGACGCTGTTGAGTCCATTCGATCCGATCACGTGGTACCGCGAGCGTGCGGAACGCCTCTTCGAGTTCGAGTATCGCATCGAGATCTACGTCCCCGAACCCCAACGCATCTACGGCTACTACACGTTGCCCTTCATGCTCAATGGCGAACTTGTTGGGCGCGTAGATCTCAAGGCGGACAGAAAACGGAGGGCCCTTCTCGTGCGATCTGCTTGGCGAGAGGAAGGGACAGACCCTAAGCAGGTCTCGAGCGCATTGATGACTGAACTCGAAACGTTTGCACAGTGGCTCGACCTCGGCGAAATCGAGATTGGAACGAGGGGGAATCTCGCATCGGACCTGAGGGCGAGAGCGTGAGCGCCGCAGGTGGTGACAGAACCAAGGATGACTGGCGGGCATGGGCGAAGACCATCGATCGAGCCCAGGAATCGGCGAGCGTTGCCGCGACGCTCAAAGGCTGGCCACCGCTGCATGGAACGGTGCTGTCGTACCTCGCAATGGCGGACGAGGTCAATGTAGGGCGGCTCCACTCGCTGGACCGGTGTCGGATCGCGATCACCCGAACGCCTGCAAACGGCCCGCTCTCGGTACACGAGCACAAACCGGAGCTGCTTGAATCCCACCGGCTGGGCTTTGAGCAACCCATCGAAGATACGCCGCGAGTCGAGCTGGACGATATCGATGTGGTTCTTGTTCCAGGGCTTGCGTTCGACAGACGCGGTAATCGTCTGGGGTGGGGCAAGGGTTACTACGACGAACTTCTTGCGCGCCTTCCTGCAGGCGTCATCCGCGTAGGAGTGACGGTTGATGAGCTCCTCGTGGATGCGCTACCGACTGACGACCACGATCAGAGGGTTGCCTGGGTCGCGACCGAATCTGGCGTGCATCGCACAGGCGTGGCCATCTCAGACGCGACGGAGAGATTTGTATCGGGAGCGATTCCTTCGGGTGTTGCCCCCGATATTCACCGGTTTCCTGCAGGCACGAGAACCTCGGCTGACGCCGCGGCGGCTGTTGGAGTTGAACTTGGCGAGATAGCGAAGAGCATCCTGTTCGACGTTGATGGCGAATCTGTGCTTGTGATCGCGCCTGGCGATCGCCGAATCAATGAAATCAAGCTGGTCGCGTCACTCGACGCTGACTCCGCCCGGATCGTGGATCGTGCCACGGTTCATGACAGGACTGGATTCGTCGTAGGTGGCACACCGGCAGTTGGACTACCGAAATCTATCCGAATACTCGCCGATCCCGGCCTAGCTCGCTACCGTTGGGTGTGGTCAGCGGGAGGAACACCTGACACGGTGTATCCGGTCGCGCTCGAACGCCTGATAGCGGCGAGCGGGGCTCGTTGGGCAGACGTAACGGATCGGGGGAAGTAGTGGCCGACTGGACCGGTAGCACAGCGCTCATCGTTGTGGACATGCAAAAGGGATTCGACAACTCAGAGTATTGGGGACCTCGCAATAATCCTGACTGTGATTCGAATGTGAAACAGCTGATAACTGCATGGCGGTCCCAGAATTGGCCGATCGTGTATGTGCGCCACGATTCGACGACGCCTTCGTCTCCATTGGCGCCACACGGCGAAGGGAACAAGTTCAAGGATGTGCTCAAGGGCAATCCTGATCTCCTTGTCGTCAAGGATGTGCACTCGGCGTTCTACGGGCGCCCTGATCTCGATGCCTGGCTCAAGGAGAATGGCATCACGGGTGTTGCCATCTGTGGAATCCAGACGAACATGTGCTGCGAAACAACTGCCCGCATGGCGTCGGACCTCGGCTACGAGGTGCTCTTCGTTTCCGATGCCACTCACACGTTCGACATCGTCACGGAGACGAAGAAGGTCTACAGGGCGCGAGAGGTCGCTCTCTACACGATGCTGACCTTCGAAGCCGATTTCGGCAAAGTGGTGCGGACGTCAGACCTCGCTGGCTGACACCACGATTATTCGGCTCTGATCGACATCGAATGTGATCGTTACGCCGGCTATCGCTTCTTGGGATACCTGCACATCGAGCCTCGATGCGCCGTCCGGCATTGCAAGGGTGGCGATGCGGGCACCATCTTCGAACCTGGAGTCGACGACGACACCTGATAGTTGTCCCGCGGCGCGAACAGTGGTCGCATCGAGAGGAACGAACGCCACGCCGTCTCGGGCGATTCCGATGGTGCTCATCGGCACGAGATTGGACTGCCCGATCGCACTCGCCACGAACTCGGACCGTGGCTCGTACCAGATCTCATCCGGCGCTCCCATGCGCACGATCTCACCTTCGCGCATGACTGCCATCCGGTCGCCGAAAGCAAAGGCTTCGCTGCTGTCATGCGTTACGTAGATGCTCGTGGCGCCAACTGCATCGAGAATCGCTCTCATCTCGGCGAGTAGCGATTGCCGCAGTGAGAAGTCAAGCGACGCAAGTGGCTCGTCGAGGAGGATGACCGACGGTTCAGGAGCGAGTGTCCTGGCAAGAGCAACTCGTTGTTGTTCGCCACCGCTCAGGGTTGTTGGCACCCGGTTCTCGAATCCCGGGAGTCCTACGAGATCAAGAAGATCCCTGCTCCGCGCCATACGGTCTTGTGCCGGAACGCCTTCCATCCGAAGTCCGTACGCGACGTTGTGCACGACATCCATGTGCGGGAAGAGGGCATAGTCCTGGAACATCAGGCCGACTGGCCGCCGGTGTGCGGGTGTGTTGGTCATGTCTATGCCGTTGATCACAATGGTGCCACTGTCCGACGGGATCAGCCCGGCTACTGCACGAAGCAGCGTGCTCTTCCCCGAACCGGATGGACCCATGATCGCGAACCGTTCACCATCTGAGACATCGAGCGTGAAATCTGAGAGTGCTTCGGTGGAGCCGTAGGAGACTGAAAGGGCGTCGATGGCGAGGTTCATAGGTCGCCAGCCTGAGGGGTGCGAAACGAGTCGATCATCATCACCGCGAGTGCGGTGATCAGCATCAGTAGCACGCTCATCGCGACGGCCGCTCCGAATGGCACGGATCCCGGCCTACCAAGGAGGCGGAAGATCGCAATCGGGATCGTCGGAGAGTCTGGCCTCGTGATGAACGAGGTTGCGCCGAACTCTCCCATCGATATCGCGAACGCAAAAGCGGCGCCAACCATGATGGAGCGCCACACGAGTCTCAGGTCGATGGTCCACCAGGCCTTCGCTGGTGTTGCGCCAAGCGTCGCAGCAGCTTCTCTCAGATGATGTTGCACGCTACCCATTGAGGGGCTTGTCGTGCGCACGACGAAGGGGATAGCGACGAGTGCGTGTGCAATGGGGATGAGAATGAGCGAGGTCCGAAGGTCGATCGGCCAGCCAAGGGCAACAAGGAACCCGAATCCGATGGTTACTGCTGAGGTACCGAGGGGGAGCATCACGAAGAGATCGAACGTTCTTGCGATGCGTCGTCGCGAGTATGAGAGGGCCGCGCTGGCGAGGACTCCGATCAGAAGAGCTATGAGGGTCGCGATCAGGGCGAATCTGAGGGAGTTGAGGATCGCCTCGGACGGAGCCACGAACGCAGCACTGCGGCCAGGGAGACCAAACAAGTTGGCATAGTTCGAAACACCGAATCCACCATCTGGATCGACGAAGGAACGTCCTACAAGAATCGAGAGCGGCAGGCCCAGGAGGAGGGCTGTCGTCG
>JAMBLH010000179.1 GCA_023336875.1 Actinomycetes bacterium | reverse complement strand
GGTGCCGAGTCCTAGCAGGCCTGTCGTACGGTTGGGTAGGGGTTTACGTACTGGCCACCGACGATCATCCCGAGATGGAGTACGTTCGTCGTCGCGTTGCCTGTGCTTCCGACAAAGCCGACGCCCTGGCCCTGGGAGACTGACTGACCGTTGGAGAGTCCTGCGGCGTAGCTCGACAGGTGTGCGTAGTAGTAGGTGATCCCGTCGTTGCCGTAGATGTAGAGCTGTCGGCCACCGAGTGAGTGGTAGTTCAATCGAACTGTTCCACTCATCATTGCGACCAGGGTGGATCCGTATCCAGCGATCATGTCAGTCCCCTTGTGGGTACGTCCGCCCGACCGTGGATAACCCCACGTATCGATGAACGATGAGCCGTTCGGTAGTGGGCAGTTCACGCCCGCAGTTGCCGCTGGGACACCGGCAGCCGCACGCGAACTTCCGCCGCCTGAGGACCCGCCTGATGATCTGCTCGCTGAGGCCTTGGCTGCTGCTGCTGCTGCTGCCGCTGCTGCACGTCGTGCCTGTTCGGCCTTGTAGCGGGCGTACACATCGGCATAGTTCTTCTTCGCCTCAGCGGCCAGCGCGTCTGCCGTCGCCCGATCCTCCTCGAGGTGGGCAACGACCGACTCCTGCTCCACGCGAAGGGCTTGGACCTCGGCCTCCTTGATACCAAGATCATCGTTCAGGCGCTCCATTTGGCGGCTCACGGCTGAGAGCTGATCGAGTTGGTTGAGGTCTCTCGTGGTTGCAGCATCGAAAAGTGCCTGACTCGTAATCAGATCTTGGATATCTTTGGTGCCAAAGGCCGCGGTGACCAGGTTGCGTCCACCCGACGTGTAGGCCTCAAGCACGATAAGCCTTGCCCTCTCCTGGAGGGCGTCGGAGTTGTTCCCGTACTCAACGAGCGCCGACTCGAGTTTGTCGATACGGTATTCGAGATCGTAGATCTTGCCCTGGATACGTTCGAGATCCTCAAGCCCCTCCTCCAGTATCTGATCGGCGTCGAGGAGCTCCTGATACCTGCGATCTGCTGCGGATTTGGCGTTCTCGACATCGCCTTTGGACTGCGCGGATGCTGAGACGGGCACGACTGTGATGAGAGTCAGTACGAGCAGAGGAAGGATGAGGCGGGGGGGGAGATGATGGCGCATGCAATGCACGAGGGTACAGGTCGCACTATTTTAGAGAACTGCCATATCGTTCCTTACTTGTGCACTCAGCGGTAGTCTCGTGCTCCTACCCAACGCTGCGATCAGTCGGAGAAGACGTGAAATCATTGGTAAGGGGCCTCGCCGCCTCCGTTCAGAAGGCCCCATGGGCAGTACTTGGCGTGACACTCGTGCTGACGCTAATTCTCGGATACTTCGCAGGCCAGTTCCTGCCCGCAGAGGATCAGAACGAGTCGTTCGCACCCGACGCCCCTGAATTGCAGGCGTCGGCCTACATCTCCCAGACGTTCGGTGCTGTTGCAACGATGCAGGTCTTGACCTCATCGACGACAAGCGATGTGATCACTCTTGATGCGCTCGTCGCCCAGTCCAGTCTCGACGAGAGCGTTCGGGCCAGCGAGGGTGGACAGTATCTTGCCGACTCCTCCGAGGTGCCTGCCGTGCTCAGCTATCTGGCTCCGGTGTTCTTCGCTCTCGAGGGTGGGGCAACATTTCCCACCTCAGACGCCGAGGTGAAGGCTCTGTACCTCGGTGGTCTGGACGAACTTCCACCGGAGTTTCGTTCGTTTCTCACCGCTCTTGTTTCGGAGGACGCTGATCTTGACACTGCAACAGCTCAGTACGGCCTGACTGCGATCTCGTACGTGTCGAGCGATGACTTCGATGAGGCGGCTAGCCGGGCCGTGATCTTCGCTGACGCTGTGTTGGCAACACCAACTCCTGACTCGGTGACACTCGATCCCTTCAGCCAAGATCTCATATTCGGGTCATCGGATGATTTCGAACAGGAGATTCTGCGACTATTCGCTTCCGCAGGCCTCATCATCCTGCTCGTTCTGGCAACCGTGTTCCTCGTAAAGCCGAGTTCGGCAAAGGACCGTGGATTGTTCATCGCTGGTGTCGTATTGATGATGATCGGCGCCGCAATCTCGATCGCTCCCGGGCTTGCACTTCTCTTTCCTGATGTGCTGCCGCAGTCGTGGGCTGACGCGGGTTTGGGACCGGTGCTTCTCACCGCAACGCTCTTCTACGTCGCTGCGTTCCTCCTGTGGACGGTGGGGAGCAGGAGACTCCGCAGAACCGTCGCCGACACGTTGTTGACGTTCCTGACGATAGGCCTGGTAATCCAGTGGATGAATGGCTACGGCTATCTCCGGTTCGAGGAACAGTCACAGATGGTGCAGATCCTCCCCATACTCCTCATCGGCCTCGGTGTTGACTACTCGATCCACATGATCACGCGATACCGCCAGGAACTCCATGATGGCAAGACCGTCGATGCGGCGATCTCCACGGCGATCCGCACGGTCGGCGTTGCTCTCGTGCTCGCAACGCTGACAACCGCAGTCGGATTTCTCACGAATGTCACCAACGACCTGCCTGCGCTCAGGGAATTCGGTGAACTTGCCGCCGTCGGCATCCTGTTCTCGTTCATTTTGATGCTCACCTTCGTGCCCGCGGTGCGAGAGCTCTTGGATCGCAGGGCTGAGCGTCACGACAGGTTGGACACAGGAGGTCTCAGCGCGGGCGAGGGCCGCGCGTTGCCTCAGCTGATCGGGAAGGCTGCGATCCTACCGCAGAGGTTCGCAGCCATCACGATCGTTGTCGCCCTACTCCTCACAGGGCTTGGCGCCTATGGGATGACGGGTTTGTCGACCAAATTCTCCTTCTTGGACTTCGTCCCAACGACATCGCCCCTGCGTGACACTGCGGTCACCGTCAACGATAATTTCAACTTCCCTGAGTCAACGGCTGTGCTAGTCCGTGGTGATGTCGCCACCGGGGCCGCGTGGAACTCGATGCTCGAGAGCTATCTGGCTACGCCCGCTATTCCTGATGTGCGCTCCATAGAGGTCCCTGGCGCCGGCCCGTTCCCAACGGGCACGTCGTTCGACAGCGTCATGTTCTCCATAATCGACCCAGACAGCCCGCTGTTCGATGAGGCGACACTTGAAGCGAGTCTGAACGCAGGATTCGCCGAGGATCGCACCTATCCACCTGAGGCAGATCTAATACCGGTATATGACGCTGCCTATGCAGCTCAGCCGACGGCGATGGCAGCCGTTCTGGCCGCAGAAGACTCTGGCTATGTCTCAACGCTCTTCAGGTTCGATACGGTTGCCGGGGAGGAGAACGCAGGAGCCCTCGCGGACGACCTCAACGACGTATTCCTCCCAACACAGCAGGCAGGCCTCGAGTCGGTCGCGACATCGAGTTTCATCATTTCGGACCTGATTGTGACTTCATTGCGCGACTCCCAACTCTCATCGCTCCTCCTGACGTTGGGCGCTGCATTCCTGCTGCTCGTAATCAACTTCTGGTTCGAACTGCGCCGTCCAATGCTCGGCTTCATCACGACGCTGCCGGTTGCAATGGTGGTTCTGTGGACGTTCGGGATCATGGCGATGCTCAATATCCCGTTCGGACCAGTAACAGCGATGATCTCGGCAATTGGTATCGGAATTGGTATCCCGTACATGATCCACGTGACGCATCGCTATCTCGAGGAGCGCCTCGAGCAACCCGACGAGGACACTGCTATCAGGGAGACTCTCACTCACACGGGTGGTGCGCTCGGCGGGTCGGCGATCACGACGATCCTTGGGTTCGGCATCTTGATGACGTCGACCACGATTCCGTTCCGCCAGTTCGGATTCGTGCTGTCGTACACGATTCTCCTTGCCCTCCTCGCGGCGGTACTGGTGCTGCCTTCGATGCTCATCGTGTGGGATAGGTGGCACCGAAAACGGGGCGACGCCGTACTCGATCCAGGTGAGTCCAACGTGGTCATCGAGGCATAAGCTCACAGTCACAGATCTGTAGCGCGGAGCTCGTGAAGAGGACGGTCATGCGGTGAACGAGCGAAACGTTGTGGTTCCTGTGCTGCCGCTATTCGCAGGGTTGGCGCTCCTGATGGTCGGGAACGGGCTTCTTGGTTCGCTTCTTGGTGTCAGGTCGGACCTCGAAGGATTCCCGACGCTGGTCATCGGCATCGTCATGGCCATGTATTACGTCGGCTTCCTCCTCGGATCCCAAGTAATTCCTCGCTGGCTGATCACTGTTGGACACATCCGAGTGTTCGCTGGCTTAGCGGCCCTCGCTGCGGCGACCGCACTGTCGTACTCACTTTTCGTGGACCCGGTTGCTTGGGGCGTGTTGCGTTTCGTCGTCGGCCTGTGCATGTCAGGGCTCTACGTCACCGTCGAGAGTTGGCTGAACGATCGGGCGTCGAACGAGAACCGAGGTGGTCTGCTGTCGGTGTACATGCTCGTGGTGACGCTCGGACTCGGAGTCGGGCAGCTCATGCTTGGCCTGGCTGATCCCCTTGACACGACGTTGTTCATCCTGGTCGGCATCCTGATCTCCCTTGCCGTCGTACCCGTCGCGATGATTCGAATTCCTACGCCCAGCAAGGCCGTTCCCGTCAAGCTGTCTCTGCGTGATCTGGCCCACAGGGCACCGCTTGGCGTAGCTGCAATAGCAGTCGCAGGTGCAGCGGGAAGCTCAGTTATTGCACTGGGGGCCGTCTATGGAACACAGGTGGGCATGGACCCGGCTCGAGTTGGCGTATTCATGGCCGCGTTCATGGTTGGGGGCGCAGTGACACAGTATCCACTTGGACGACTCTCCGATTGGGTTCCGCGCAGAAGAGTAATTCTTGGGATTGCGATCGTAGCGACAGGAGTGGCGTTGCTAGGGACGATCATCGATTCTTCCGGTCCACTGGTCATCATCGTCGCTGCGGCATACGGAAGTCTTGTGTTTCCGCTGTATTCGGTCGCGGTATCCCACGTCAACGATGTGATGCCCGAGAACCAGCTTGTTGCGGCCGCTGCCGGAGCTGTCTTTGTGTTCGGTATTGGTTCGGTGATTGGACCACTCTCAATATCGGTCCTCATGGGTGTCCTCGGTCCCGTCGGCTTCTTCTGGGGTCTTGCCGTCTATTGCGTGCCGCTGGCAATCTACGCTTTCGTGCGCATCCTCTCCAAGGCACGGCCAAAACAACGGCGATTCCTGAATCTGCCACCGCGATCCTCAACGGCCGCGGTTCTCCTGGCGGATCCGTCAGAGGACAGCGAATCTTCGTAGCAGTCAACTAATGCATCAAGACATCTTCGATCTGCGCCGAAGAAGAACGTGCGTACGAAATGAGGAAACGCGTGCAAGCTGAGCAATCCCACCTCGACGACAGATTCGACAACAACCTTCGGAATGGCACCGGTACAAACCGGGGCGCTGGCGTCCTGAAGTGCATCATCTGTGCGGGGGCTCTTGCCGATCACGAGATCGGAGACCACGCGACCCGGGTGGTGGAGCGCATGCTCCAGATAGGGTTCCCAACACCTGTCGGCAGTCGGATCAGATAGCACCCGATTCGCACAGCTCCACCCTCCCCGGCACGCAACCGCTTTCAACACGCAGCGTCCATCGTTATAGGACTCCTAAGAACGTATCTGTACTTAACACTGAGTCCAATAGTAAGCAACTAGTGATTCAGATGTGCATTGGCATTTGGTTCATACAGGAACATTGATCTTGGAGGTCGACGATGACGACCGTCAGCGCGGCACCAACCACTTCGACAGCCTTTGGGAGCGTGAGCATCCCACGCAAGGTATCGGCAGGGGTTGTGATCATCATCGGCATTGCATTCCTCGTGATCACGATGATGAACAACCTGTTCCAGGTCGGCCCTGCGTTCGAGGAGATGATCGACGATTTCCGTCCAGTTATCACGGACGAGTCCTTGGCTGTCGCTCGCGAGGACATTGCCGGACTCGAGGCAGTCGGAGTTGAGTTCCAGACGCTGGTCGCGCCGGGGATGGCGCAGGCGCTTGGTATGTCGCCGGAGGAGTTTACGGGCCTGGTCGAATCGCAGTACCCCGCGGTGGCGGCGGGAATGGCTGCTCTCCCTGAAATCACTGCAAGCTTCAATGGCCTCGTCGACACGTTGGACAGCCAGCAGGAACTGTTTGCTTCTGCCGACGCCATACCGACTGAGAATCTGCCGGCGACAACCGTTCCATGGATTGTCGCCGTTTCCGGCGTTCTCGCAATAGGCGTTGGCATCATGATGTTCAAGCCAGGGAGACTGTGGGCAATACTTGCCGTGGCACTTGGTGCCGGCCTTGTGATAGTCACATTCGCGTTAGGCCTGCCGCAGAAGGCTGCGGACGCGGACGAGCTCAACTCGAATCTCACTCCCATCTACACCCAGGAACTCATCGATGGGGCCACAGGATCATTGGCTCTCATCGGGGCCATGGGTCAGCAGATGGAGACAGAGATGCTGCCCGATCTCGCCGCACAGCTCGGGATGAGCCAGGATGAACTCAACGCATTCCTTGGACAGAACTTCCCTGCAACCGCAGCTGCGATGGAATCGATGCCAGACGCCCTGCAGCGATTCGAGGCGTTCGTCGGCGTATTCGCTACGAACCTGGCCAACTACGCGACCATCCAACCGGTGGCTTTCGTCCCGATCATCTGGTCATTGGTCATAGGTGGTGTGCTCATGGTCCTGATGGGGGGCTACTGCGTCGCTACAAAGCAATAGCGATGGGCAGCAGAGGGGGAGTTGCCAGTGCCGCTCCCCCTCGGAACCCTGATGGACGGTCTCATGGACGACGGTCGGTGATACCCTCGTCACCGAACCATATCGACCGGAGGAACACGATGGATTACACATTCGGAACTGTCATGAACGGCACAATCGAGAATGCTGAAGAGCGTGTCACAGCAGCGCTCGCCGAAGAAGGCTTCGGAGTCCTCACCCGGATAGATGTCGCAGCGACGTTCAAGGAGAAGATCGGTGTCGAGCGCGACGCATACGTCATTCTTGGCGCCTGCAACCCGACCCTCGCGAATCGCATGATCGAAG
>JAMBLH010000178.1 GCA_023336875.1 Actinomycetes bacterium | reverse complement strand
CGATCGAAGAGGTCGCGCTCCCTGCCGGGGCCACGCTCCCGTTCGTGCTCACCTCAGAACCCATCGACCTCCAACCCGGCACCTACACAGCAAGAGCATGGGTCAGGGCCGCAGAAGCCATGAATGTTTCTCTTACATGGCAGGTGACGGTCCAAGGCTGAGAGTTGCCGCCGTGAACTGTGGACTGTGAACTGTCTACTGTTCTCATATGTCCAACGCCTACCTCCTGAACTACATTCGGACACCGATCGGCCGGTTCGCCGGCGCACTCGCTCCCGTCAGACCGGATGACCTTGCCGCGCTCACGATGTCGACCGTCGTATCCAATGCGGGTATCGACCCGGAGTCAATCGACGAGATTTACTACGGGGACGCGAATCAGGCTGGCGAGGACAACCGCAACGTTGCACGCATGTCCGCACTGCTCGCAGGACTCCCTGTCGAGGTTCCTGGTTCGACGATCAACCGGCTTTGCGGATCAGGGATGGAGGCCATTGGTCTGGCCGCCCGTGCGATCAAGGTAGGAGCTGCCGATGTGGTACTCACGGGTGGCGTAGAGTCCATGAGTCGTGCTCCAAAGGTCATGTCCAAGTCTTCGGGTGCATACGACCGGGGCGTCGTCATGCATGATTCGACGATCGGATGGCGATTCGTCAATCCAAGGATGCGTGAACGCTTTGGCACGGACGAGATGCCTGGAACTGCAGAGAACGTCGCCACCGACTACAACATCTCTCGAGAGGATCAGGACGCGTTTGCGTTCCGGAGCCAACAGCGAACCGAGAGTGCTCAGGCTGAGGGGTTCTTCGCCGGCGAGATCGTCGGCGTGGAGGTTCCGAGAAAAAGACAGGACCCGCTCATCGTCGACACGGACGAGCATCCGCGGCCTGGGACTTCTCTTGAGAAGCTGGGGACATTGAAACCGATCTTCGATAACGGCACCGTCACTGCTGGCAACGCAAGCGGAATCAACGATGGGGCAGCAGCGGCGCTCGTGGTGAGCGGCCGTGTGCTCGAAGACCTCGGTGTGAAACCTATGGTAGAGATTCTCGGTATGGCCACCGCAGGTGTGCCACCCCGGATCATGGGTATCGGCCCAGTGCCCGCGACGAACAAGCTCCTCGACAGACTCGGTTTGTCGATCAACGATTTCGGTGCGATCGAGCTCAACGAGGCCTTCGCCTCTCAGTCCCTTGCGTGTCTCCGGGAACTTGGGCTGCCCGATGACGCAGAACAGGTGAACCCAAACGGCGGAGCAATTGCCATTGGCCATCCGCTGGGCATGACCGGGGCACGACTCGTTGGCACCGTTGCCCGAGAGATGAACCACAGAGACGAACGCTACGGCCTCGCGACCATGTGCATAGGCGTCGGCCAGGGAATCGCCATGGCCCTCGAACAAGTCGAGTGAGTCTCCATGCACGACGTCCCCCCTTCAGGGGGGACAGCAGAGCGAGGAACGAGCGATGCAGGGGGGCGTGTGAGCCTGCGAACCCGGTACGCGAGGGGCCACCGCGACCCTGCTTCGGAACCACGCCAGGACTGTGGCGTACAGGGGCTCGCAGGCTCCCACTTCCGCCTAAAAGGAGGACGGCTTCTTCTCGGCTCGCGGGCTCACACTCCCCCCTGGATGGGGGACCTCATGGCTGACCGCGACGAACTCGTTGCGCTTGTCGCCAATCCGGGGGGCTTCCTTGACAATGAGGATCCCATCCTTCGGCGGATGGCAACGACGGCACTCGAAGATCAGTCAGCAAACTTCCTATTCGACACACTCGTGGCGCTGCTCAACGATCACGAGACGTCCGTTCGCGCAGCAGCTGCGGAGAAGCTCGGTGTGTGCGGCGAGCGCTCGCTCGCGTATCTGGCCAGTGCACAGGGCGACAACGCAGCCGAGGTACGAGAGGCTGTTGCAACAGCCTACGGAGAGCTCTCCAACGCATCGGCTATTCCCTGGCTTGTTGAGGTCGGCAACGATGACCAGGACCGCACCGTCAAGGAGGCCGCGGTCGCGGCCCTGGGTGCGATAGGAAGCGATGAAGCTATCGACCCTCTTCTTGAGTTCATCGCGAAGGGACCTCCTCAGGTACGAAGAAGGGCGATCGCCGCGATCACCGTATTCGACGACCCCCGGATCGAACCAGCGATCCAGCGAGCAGCCTTCGATCGGAATCCAGGTGTCAGGGAAGCAGCCGAGATGGTGGTCGGCAAACAACTCGCGAATGGAAGCTGACTGCCGAGAATTGACAGCGTCAGCTGCCCTCCCTGACCCATTCCGCTCCGCCGGGCCAATGCTCCTTCTTCCAAATGGGAACGCGAGACTTCAGCTCGTCGATGATGTATCGGCACGCCTCGAAGCCGTCACCTCTATGCGCACTTGATACGGCCACCGATACAGCAGGTTCTCCAACGTCGAGGGACCCGACGCGATGAACCGCTGCCACCCTGAGAATCGGCCACTGCCCGAACGCGTCGTTCACGATCTCAGCGATCTTTGCACTGGCGACACCTCCGTATGCCTCGTACTCGAGACGGCTCACATCCTCCCGGCCAGCTGAGTGGTCCCTCACAGTTCCACTGAAGACGACGGAGCTGCCCGCAGCCGGGTCAGCAACGAAATTGGACAGTGCCTGCACATCGATCGGCTCATCGGTGACGTCGATCCACACCAATTCATTCGCCGCTACATACTCTTCGTTCATACAATCACCATCATGCACGAAGATACCCCGGACGCAACCCCATCAGATTCTCATGTTCCTCTCACGTCTGAGCGGAACGAAGACGACATCTCAGGCGTTGGAACGAACATGGACCCAACAGAAACACCCAGCACACCCAGCACACCCACCTCAGATACCTCAGAATTCGCAGTGACGCCTGAGGCCCCTGAGCCGACAGCCGATGCGCCTGACGCCCACATCGATTCCGACTATCCACCCTATGTACCGTTCGTCTACGACAATCCAGGACCGCCAGATCTCGAAGCGCCGCGAGTTGAGCCCGTGTCCGCGCGCATACCTCCTGCCCCTCAGAAACGCGGGTCAAACAGCTGGCTCTTCCTTGCAGGTGCAGTTGTGGCAGGAATCCTCGGCGCGCTTCTGACCGTCGGGATACTTGCAGCGACAGGCACGTTCGATGACCCCGAAGCTGTTGCAGCACCTACGGCAACCACGGTGAATGCTGCACAGGCCGCGCAACCGATCGAGATTCCACCAGCGCAGATCATCAACGACCTTGGTGCTGCAATCAATCCGACCGCAGTAGCGGCGAAAGCCGTTCCCTCCATCGTCACAGTAACCGTGGGCAAATCAGGTGAGGACGGCGAGGCCGCTGTAGGCGTTGGATCTGGTTCTGGCGTCGTGATGTCGGCGGAGGGTCACATCATCACCAATCATCATGTCATCGAAGGTGGGGACACGTTCTCGGTCGAGTTTGAGGATGGTCGCGTCTATGAGGCGACGCTCGTCGGAAGTGACGATCTGACCGATATCGCCGTGCTTCAGATCAGTGCCACCGGCCTCACTCCAGCCGACTTCGGATCGTCCGATGCCCTCAAGCTGGGTGACTCCGTCGTAGCCATCGGAAATCCGCTCGGACAGGAGGGTGGCGCATCAGTGACCGTCGGTATCGTCTCCGCATTTGACCGGAGAGTCGACTTCTCGGGCGACGACTTCCTCCACGGCATGATTCAGACTGATGCAGCCATCAACAGTGGGTCGTCAGGTGGCGCACTCTTCAACGTCGACGGCGACCTTATCGGTATCACGAGTGCGATCGGGGTGTCCCAGGCAGGGCCAGAAGGCATCGGATACGCCATCCCCGTTGAACTTGTGGACCGCATCACCGCCGAGATCATCGACGTTGGCGATGTAGCTCACCCGTTCCTCGGTGTCACCGTTGGCACCCACTACGTGGAGACGGATGACGGCGCCATCGCCCCAGCGGGCGCGATCATCGATTCGATCGAGGACACTGATTCGGCAGCAGGCCTCGCTGGCATCGAGGCTGGCGACGTCGTGGTCGCCATAGGTGGCAAGGAGATCACCGATCAAACTGGTCTCATTCTCGCCGTTCGTCTGTACCGTGTAGGTGACGAAGTTGAGTTCGTTGTGCTGCGCGACGGAGAGAACGAGACGTTCACAGTCGTGATGGGACAGCGCCCCGCTGAACTCGGAGGCTGATTCACATGTACGGCATGGAAGATGAGGGGCTCTTTGAGCAACTCTTCAAGATGCTCCAGTCGTCTGGTCCTGTCAATTGGAAGCTCGGCCGCGAAGTGACGCGGAGCCTTGCGGGCTCGCCCCAACCGATCGACCCGGCAGTTGCAGAGGAGTACCGCGAACTTGCTCACGTCGCAGAGGTGAGGATCTCATCGGTGACCGAGCTTCCTTCGCCAGAGCCGGGTGAACTGAACCCCACAGACAGGGCAACGTGGGCAGCGGAGAACCAACAGTCATTCCGTGTGCTCGTCGAACCCCTGGGAGACAAGCTCTCCAGCCTCACCGACATGGGTGGTCTGTCGGGGATGGGTGACATGGGCGACATGAGTGCAATGCTTGCGCCGCTCGGTCCTGCGCTTCTTGGCATGCAGGCAGGAACCATGGTTGGTTTCATGGCGCACCGCGCTCTCGGTCAGTTCGACACAGGGATTCCCGCAATGGATCACGACCGTCCCTACGTGATCGTGCCGAATCTCGACGATTTTGCAATCGACCACGGCATCGACCATCGCCAGATCCGCCTCTGGGGCGCGCTCCACGAGGTCGCATTCCACAGGATCATGGCAGTCGAATGGGTCAGAGGCAGATTCGTTGAACTCATCACCGCTTTCTACGACGAGGTCGAGATCGACACATCCGATCTGCTCGGGAAGCTCACCGGTATGAGCGACCCCATGGAACTGCAACAGATGCTCGGAGAGGGAGAGAACCCCGCCAGCCTGATCCAGGCAACTGCCAACCCGGAACGGCTTGCAGATGTCCAGGCGTTTACCGCGTTCATCGAGGGGTATGCGGATCGCATTGTTCGCATCGCAGGAGCCGACCTGCTCCCGAACATCGAACGTATCGAGGAGGCCTACAGCCGCCGACGCACGGAGCCAGACAAGACGGAACAGTTCCTTCAGCAGTTCGCCGGTCTCAGGCTCGAGCGCTGGCGAGCGGCCGATGCCACCCAGTTCTGTGACGATGCCGTTGAACGCTGGGGTGAGGACGCGCTCACACGTGTGTGGGAAGCCCCTGAGAACATGCCCAAACTTCATGAGCTGTCGGACCCCATCGGCTGGAACGCAAGGGTCCTCCTCGACGAAACAGCTTTGTAGAGACATACGACATACGACGTTCGAAATACGACATAAGCTGGTGAATGAAATCGGTGTCTTCTGCCACCTTCATCACACCAAGGAGCCCAAACCAATGCCACTTGCCGTAGGCACCGCTGCACCGGACTTCACCCTGTACGACCAGAACAGGGAACAGGTCTCGCTCGAAGATTTCAAGGGAAGCAACGCCCTCGTCGTGTTCATACCCTTTCCCTTCACGGGCCACTGCGACAACGAGGGATGCCAGCTCAGGGATGGTCTCGCCGCCCTGAGCGATCTCGACGCAAAGGTCGTCGTGATCACCACCCATGCCCTCCCGACAAACGCAAAGTGGGCATCCGAGAACGGGTTCGAGTTCCCCGTCCTTTCGGACTTCTGGCCCCACGGCGATGTCGTTCAATCGTATGAAGCATTCAATGAGATCCTCGGAAGCGCCAACCGGGTTACCTATGTGCTGGACAAAGAAGGCATTGTCCGCAAGGTGATCTCAACTGACTCCCTCGGCACGCCCCGTGAATACGAGCTCTACGGCGAAGCTCTCGCCGCGTTGTAGCTCGCTTGCCGCCCAGCTGGGCTGGCACAATTCGCGGTCGGCGTATCATCGGCGCGACCGTATCCGGTAGCAGTTGGGCCAACGTCGCGCATGGATTCGTCTGACCATCTTGAGCCAGTCTCCCCGATAGTCCAGGGGCCAAAGAAGGGCATGCCTCCTGGCATGCGCGCAGCCCTCGTGGTGGGTCTTCTCTATCTCTTCCTCGTTGGCGTCAAGATGCTCGAGGGCGGGGTGAAGCTCCTCGGCTCAGATACCGCCGGCGGTCTTTTCGACGGCATCACGAATCCACTCGCCGCTCTCTTTGTCGGCGTTCTCGCAACAGTCCTTGTCCAATCCTCGTCGGTCACGACAGCGACGATCGTGGGACTTGTCGCCGCGGGTCAGCTACCGATCGAGATCGCCGTCTATATGATTATGGGTGCCAATATCGGCACAACCGTCACCAACACGATCGTCTCACTCGCGAGTGCTCGCAAGTCTGAGGAGTTCAAGCTTGCGTTTACCGCTGCCACGATGCACGACTTTTTTAACATCATCGTGGTCGCCGTTTTCCTCCCACTTGAGATGGCCACCGGCTTCCTCCTCAAGACAGCGACATGGCTCACCGATCTCCTGCCGGTTGGCAAGGATGCAACCTTCAACTCGCCCATAAAGGGTGCAGTGAAATGGGGCGCAAGCCTGATCGAGGGTGTGCTCGAAAAGATCATAGATAACCCAACCGTCCTCGGTGTCTCGTTCATAGTGATCGGCATCATCGTCATATTCGTGACGCTCATGTACATCACAAAGAACATGAGGACACTGATCGCCGCACGAATCGAGACCTCGATCAACGCGGTCCTTGCAAAGAGCGGCGTCGTCGGAATGGGCGTCGGTGCAATCGTTACCGTTGCAGTGCAATCATCGTCCATCACGACGTCGATCCTGGTTCCGCTCGTCGCATCTGGCATCCTGTTGGTCCGCAACGCATACCCGATAACGCTCGGGGCAAACATCGGCACGACAGTGACTGCGCTACTCGCAGCACTCGCCACGGGTGCAGCAAGCGGCATGACGATTGCACTTGTGCATCTGCTCTTCAATGTGTTCGGCATCCTCCTCGTGTACCCGATACGAAAGATCCGATACATCCCAGTTGACCTCGCCGAGAAACTTGCCAATGTCGCCGCGAAACACAAGTGGGTTGCGATCGCCTACGTTGGGATCGCGTTCATAGCCATACCGATCGTCGGTATTGTCGTACTCAATTAGGAGGAGCCCTTGGTACTCGAATTCTTCAAAGGCAGCTCACAGACACCAATCGATGACGTACAGGCAATGCTCGTGCGAATGCTCGAGGACGGCCACGACGTCTTCGTGACCGCGTCGGACGCACTCTTTGGCGGCGGCAAATCCAAGGCCACGAAACGAGAGGTCCGCTCAACTGACAAGGAGATCAACGAGTTACAAGCAGATGTGCGGCGGACACTGATGATCCATGCTTCGGTGAACCCGGGCGACATGCCGCTCGTTCTCCAGTACGCATCCATCGTCAAGGATGCAGAACGGGTCGGAGACTATGCAAAGAACCTCTACGACCTCGTTCGCTACGGTGCCGATTTCTCGGACTCCCCCGACGAGGACGAACTCGCCGGCTACCGCGACAACGTGGCGACGCTCATCCTCGAGGCGGCAACGGTGTTCGAGGCCATGGACACCGTGCGGGCCCAGCAGCTGCTTGACAAGGCGGACGGTTTCCTCAGCAACTACGACGACCACGTCAGGGCTCTGTGCCAGGTGCCGCCGGACACAGATGCACAGATCGCCGTGTCGCGGGCTCTCTACTACCGATTCCTGAAGCGAACAACGGCACACGTGATGAACGTGCTGACATCCCTCGTCCAGCCCCTCGACCGTCTCGACTACTACGACGAAGCTCCAGAGGATCGCTAAAAGCGGAGCAGAGCTCCGCTGACTCACGACGTACGACATACGACAAGCAGCGGCACTACTCACCTTGTAGCCGAAGCTCGAGTCTCGTGATCGAAGATTTGATTCGTTCGATTCGATCGCGAAAGTCGTGAGTCTCAGACCTGTCGAAGAATCCAAGCCGCGTGCCGAGTTCTGCTTGTGCTTCAAGCTCGCTTGCCGAGCCACGCGCAATGCGAAGGAAACGGGCGAAGTCGCGATCATCGCCACGACCAGCTCCCTCAGCGATGTTCGAAACAATCGAAACCGCCGACCGGTTCATTTGCTGACCAATACCCCACCGTTCAGAATTTGGGAGCTTGCGCGTAAGCGCATATGTGTCTTCCGCAATCCTCAGCGAGAATTCGTAGATCTGGAGTCGTTGGTAGTTGTGCACAACAGCGTTGTATGGCATTGCTGTATCGGTTTCAAGATGAACGTGAGCCCGACTTCCGATGTCGTACGTCGTGGGTCGTACGTCGTGGGTCGTGCGTGGTGGCTCCTGTGTCTCGTCAAGTGTCTACTGTCTACCCCATGAACTTCTCACACACACAGCGCTCGCTCGAATACCAGGAACAGCTGCTCACCTTCATGGATGAGTTCATCTATCCGGCGGAGGCGGTGATCCACGAACGTCAGATGGCGGGTATCGAGGATCCCGTTGAGGCTCCACCCGAGATGGCGGAACTCAAGCGAATTGCGAGGGAGCGGGGCCTGTGGAACCTCTTTCTTCCTGATGACGAATACGGTGCAGGCCTCTCCAATACGGAATATGCCCCATTGGCTGAGATCATGGGCCACGTGATCGAGATCGCGCCCGAGGCGACCAACTGCTCAGCGCCGGATACGGGGAATATGGAAGTACTCCACATGTTCGGTACGCCGGAGCAGAAGGAGCGTTGGTTGATCCCGCTGCTCGAAGGCGAAATCCGATCAAACTTCGGAATGACGGAACCAGCAGTTGCGTCATCTGATCCTCGGAACCTCGAGGCCTCGGTTGTCCGCGATGGCGACGACTACATCATCTCCGGAACGAAGTGGTGGTCAACTGGTGCCATTTCAAAGGACTCGAAGGTCTCGATCTTCATGGGCGTGACCGATCCGGACGCCCCACCCAAGAGTCGCTACTCCATGATCCTTGTTCCAATGGATGCTGAAGGAGTCGAGGTGGTCAGAGACCTACCCGTGTTCGGGTACAACCACAGAGGGGGGCATGCCGAGGTCACCTACCACGATGTCCGCGTCCCTGCCTCGAACATGATCGCAGAAGCAGGCGATGGCTACATGATTGCGCAAGCCCGTCTGGGACCAGGGCGTATTCATCACACGATGAGGGCGATAGGCCAAGCAGAGCGAGCCCTCTCGATGATGATCGAACGAGCCAAATCCCGTACCGCGTTCGGCTCGACGATCGCCGACAAGGGCGTGGTCCAGGATTGGATTGCCGAGTCGAGGCTGCGGATCGACCAGGCAAGGCTCCTCGTGCTCCGAGCCGCATGGCTAATCGACACGGAGGGGAACAGAGCAGCGCGACAGGAGGTGTCCGCGATCAAGGTCGTGGCGCCGCGGACCGCCATTTGGGTGATCGACAAAGCCATCCAGGTCCATGGAGGCATGGGCGTCAGCAATGACACACCTCTCGCGGGTATGTGGGCCAATATGCGAACGCTCCAGCTTGCTGATGGGCCGGACGAGGTTCACAAGATGGTCATTGCACGCCGCGAGCTCCGCCGATAGAAGGAGAACTGTGCGCTGTTGCACTTTCGGTCATCCTGAGCATTCCTGTGGACCGTCTGGGGCCGCCGCTCGACCGTCTACTCCCTAGGAGCATGGGTCCGTATCGGATGCGCACGCCCTGACGAACACGCATCACCACTCGCTGTGGTCTCAGTCCCCCACAAGGAGTGGCGAAACCTCGCCCTTTGCGACTGGTGCGCCTGATCGCCAAGTCACACACCCCCATACTGACCCAGGCTCCTAGCCAAATAATCTCTGCCACCATCTGGCCCACATGCCGCCCGACCTTGGATCTGGCAACTCAGCAAGGATGTCACGGAGATGGTCGGGCGGGACGTCGCCAACCAGGACGTACTCATTCGAACCGTCGCTCCAGTGAACACGCACGGCCTGAGGTGTGGCGACCATGTCATAGACGCCTGATCCCGTGAGAAAGACGTTCGAGTCCTCGAACCCCGATACGATCGTTCTTCGGTCTAGGACGAAGAGTGAGAACCGGAAAAGACCGTCAGTGAAGTAGCCCTGTTCCGATCCACCGGGGCCGCTGAAGGCATCGACGAGCCGGTACCCACCAGCATCCTCGGGCACGAGTTCCGATTCCTCGTGCATCACGATCTCCATGGGCACATCGGACTCATCCATTGGAGCCTCATACGTGCGGTATGCCCTGAAGTCAGAAAGCGTCGTTCGGCGGTACATGTCGCCGCCTTCGTCGTACAACTCCTGTATCAACAAGGCACCCGAACGGTCGTCCACGACCAGCGACGCACGAAGGATGTCTCCCTCCATCACTTCGATGATCCGGGATGGTCTCGACATGTGGTTCACGTTGGACCGTGCAACGACCGTGTATCGGTTCGTTTCCTCACCATGGGCATCGGTGAGAAATGTGACGCCCGTGGGTTTGTCACCCATTGATGCAGCTTTCCCATTGCCAGCCATTGACCAGTCTGAGTCTCGCTTCACCATCTCCATGCCATTCGCCCGTTCAACGTACTCCCTGCTGACGTTCGTCTGGCCTCCCCACATGGACACGATTAGGCGTGTTGCTGTATAGGTCGATTCGTTCGCCTCATCGAGCACGTGTTCAAGTTCACCCGCGACCGCGCCACCTACAGGAACCACAAACACGAGAATCGCTGATGCGCCAACCAGCACCAAACGGCGTGCAAAGGTCATGGCGTCGCCGACACCTGGACGGCAACTGCACCGGAGGAAACCGATGCGACCGCTGTGTGGCGGGATTGCAGGTCGCCGATGCTCACCGCCACTGGTGTTTGCTCACTGGCCAGGGGACCCACCGTGAACGCGAGAGTGACCGCGGCAACGCCTGACGCGACCGCGATGGCCGTTCTCAATCCGCGGCGGCGGTGCTGCTTGACGTCGCGGTGAACATCGAGAAATTCTGGCGGCTCCAGACCCGGCAGGGCTCTGACCGCGATTCGGCTCTTGTCGAGTTCAGCGAGATCACGCCGACATTCCATGCACGTAGCAAGATGCGCTGACACAACTGGCATCTCGAGCGTTGCAAGCTCACCGTCCAGGTATGCGGAGAGTTGCTCGTTCAGGTGATCTCCTGGGAGCAGATACGCCGGGACATCAAGAAGGGGTAGCAGCCGCATCGTCCGCCGGACTTCCTGGATCCGACGAAACTCCGCGATTGCTGTCTCGTCCGTTTCAAGAGCGAACACAACCTCATCCAACTCCCTTGGCGTGAGCGCGCCGTCGAGGTAGCAGGACATCAGCATCGAGAGATGTTCGTTCACACGATTCACACTGGCCATGTCAGCAATCCTCTAAGCATGGAGCGGCCCCTGTGGATCCTTGAACGCACAGTCCCCACAGGCACGTCTGCCGCGTCTGCTATCTCCTCATAGGTGAGGCCGACAACGTCGCACAGGACAACGGCCTCTCTGAAGTCATAGGGAAGCTTAAGGAGCGCAGCCTGTACGTCATCGGAGAGACGGACCGACGCGAGCACCTCATCAGGTGAGGGTGAAGCGCCGATGTCGATGTGATCACCCTCTGGTAGAGGAGTCGTTGGCCGACGTTGTTTCTTGCGGACGCCGTCGAGGAAGGTGTTTCGGGTTATCCGCCAAAGCCAGCCCTCGAACGAACCAGGCGAATAGGAGTCGAGTCCTTTTCGCACCTTGAGGAGCACTTCTTGTACGAGATCAGCAGCATCGTCAGGGTTGCCGGTGAGGCGGTACGCGAACGAATAAATCTTGCGCCCGTATCTGTGCGCAACATCTTCCCAAGTAAGCGTTGGATTCTCGGCCATGGTCCCCATCTCGTCCGGTATAACGCCATGAACGTGATGTGAGTTCCGAAGTTCTACCCAGACAGGTCTACCTAGGTAGCGGAGTCTTCAGCGTCTGCAGCCTCGTCGGCTCCATCGTCGTCAATGCCTTCATCAACGCCCTTCTTGAACTCCTTTGCAGAAGCACCAAGAGAGCGAGCCAGTTGGGGGAGTTTTGCAGCTCCGAACACCAACAGCACCACCACAAGGACGATGATCAGCTCGGGACCGCCAATGTTCTTGATAAATGCAAGCATCGCGGATTCCTTTCCTGAGTTGCAGTGTACTCGGATTATCTCTTTCGGTGACTATGTAAGCCCAAATGAGTCGACGAACGCTTGCAATCGTTCGCGGGTGATGTAGGTACACCGCGGGTCGCGCTTCTCGCGCTCGTACATCGAATAGGGGCTGTACTTGTCCGTGACAAGGATCGCCTGATCATCGCTCGACTGCGCCAGAGCGATGGCGAACTTCGCCAGAACCGAATCGTCGAGCTCAGGGTGCGAGCCATCGTCGTGGCTCAGAATGAGCAGTATCGTCGACTTGCCATCCCTCGTCAGGCCGAAGACATCAGCTCTGCCACCCTGGATATCGGACATTCCCGTCCTCCCGACATGAACGTCGTACCCGCTCAGTCGCAGAAGCCCAAGCACAAGATCCTCGAGACTCATCGTCTCGGGATCGACGCCGATCGACCGCAGATGCGCGTCGGTTGGACCCGAAAGCTGAATGGTCTGGGCAATGGGCTCAAGGGATGTCGTGCTATCCGTTTGCACGACAACAGTGGTATCAGCGATCACGTCGTGCACAGCCGCAATGGGGTCATGCGACGGCTCAACCAATATCTTCTCTTCCCGGTCAGGCAGTACGCCAGCATCGGGCAGATCAACAGTCCCGAGAAGCTCTGGTGTGGCGCCCCGCATGGCTGACACCTCTATGTGGAGAACACCGTCGAGGGGTAGACCTTCGCTCCTCCTGTCCCTTACGTACTCGACGGCTGCGGCGCAAAGAAGGTCGACGAGATGCTCGCCGGCCTCGGCGTCACCCAGCGGAACAGCGAAGACAGTGCTTGCAGTGTCTCCCTTGACATGGAACTCGGTGACGATCGGTACGGGGCGCCTGGGTACGGGCGAACTATCTCCGACGGAGCGCTGAGCAGACTCCCCCGCGCTCCGGAGAAAGTACGCGATCAGACCAACAAAGACGATGGCGATAATGACAACCAGGATCGCGACGGCAACGGTCAAGACAAACTCCCCTTCGTGTTCATGCCTCTGATTGTAAAGCCTTCATGCTCCCAGACTTCACACGACAGAACGACATACGACAGAACGACATACGACATACGACATACGACATACGGGGGATGGCTCAGGACATCGTTCCGGATAAGGCTCAGGACATCGTTCCGGTTTCTCGGGGTGTTGGTGTTTCAGGTTCT
>JAMBLH010000177.1 GCA_023336875.1 Actinomycetes bacterium | reverse complement strand
TGAGCGGGACCGCGTACGGAACGACTGTGCTGCACGCGGCACCCGAGTCCACGGTCGGTGGCCCGCTCGCTCTGATCAGAACCGGCGATCTCGTGACACTCGACGTGCCAGGACGGACACTCACACTCGAGATCGATGCCGAAGAGCTAGCCCGTCGCCGCTCCGCCTGGCTGCCCCCTGAGCCTGTCGCAACGAGGGGCTGGTCGAAGCTATATGTGGATCACGTCACCCAGGCGGACACCGGCGTGGACCTTGACTTCCTCGTCGGTTCCAGTGGCTCGACTGTCGCACGAGAAAGCCACTAATGACGTCGTCTCAGGTCGACGTTGTAATCGAGGCAGGGGCGATTCTCGGCGAAGGTCCGGTCTGGACGGGCGACTCCCTGTGGTGGGTAGATATCGAAGGCCAGCGTATCCACCGAACCGACCCGACAACGGGCCGAGATCAGATCATCCAGCTGGACGCCCCCATCGGCGCCGTGATCCCCCGAGCCGACGGCGGAGCCTGCTGCCGAGGCGAGCGCAAGCCCAAGGGTGAGCATTCCAAAGAGCCTCGTGGCCGAGGCCGTGCCGTCCACCATGTCCCGGAACAATGGTTCGTAGAAGAGTTCCACAGCCGAGAATGCCAGTCCCAGAACCACTCCAGCAGCGAGCAACAAGCGAATCGTGCCGGGTCGCCGCGCTACGACGAACGCGCGCCCAACCACCACAGGAACGTCCGCGACCGCACCGCGAATATTGCGTGAGGCCGGTGCCCGTTCTTTCATCAGAAGAGCCACTGCCACGGCGCCAACGAGAGAGAACACGGTCGCAAGGAGCACAGGCATTCGGATGGCCGAGACGACAGCGTCATCGGAGGCTATTCCCGGAATGAACGTGATGAGCGTCACAGACAGCGCGCCAAGGGCGAAGCTGGGGCCCCAGGCGACTTCAGCCCCCGCAACGCCAGATCGCATGGGAGCATCCGGATCGAATTCGTGGACCGTGTCACAGTGTCTCGATTGGGCCGGTGGCAGGACCGGCAGCCGATATGTGTGCCAGGGGAACATCCTCTCCGGTCCGCGAGTTCTCGACGCGATGGTGGACGCGTTCGAATCATCGGAGGCGGATCTGTCCAAAAGGCTGCTCAATGCGATCCCGTGACCGTCGCTGCGAGCCCGCTTCGATCCATCACCCCTGACTGCCGGTGCTCGAAACCCTCGTCGGTAGCAGTGAGCGCTTCTATGACCTCGTGGGCTGGCATTCCGCTGTCAAGAAGTTTCAGTCCTTCCGGACCGTGCAGATGGAGATGTGGCTCAGGAGGCACGGTGTGACTGTGGTGGCGATTCTCATCGCCCTACTGCTCACCGTCGTGTTCGGTTTCATGGCGATCGACTCATTGCCCAGGGCGACATACCCAGAACGGTCGAATTCCTCGTTCGCGAGGACGGTCGGATCGATATCGCGAATAAGTGCCTCCGCCTCGGCCCGCGGCGGGGCGGCGAGCAATCCTGCGGGGATCATTGGCATCGTCATGGGTACGGTTGTGGTGGTGAGCGCCATCATCATCGTCGGTTTGGCGTTCGTCCGGGCGTGGGTCCGAGAAGCAGCTCTAAAAGACTGATCCCCCGCGCCGTCGGCATGGACTGGTGTCCTGGCGGACATCGCCAACCCTGCCATCGTCGGTCCGCTAGTCACGACATCGGTTTCGTGTGTCTTCAGTGGCCGGCCGGCAGATCGATCCCTCCATGGCGTCTGATCCATCGACAGTACGAGGCAAAGGTGTGGTGATCATATTGCCGGGCTATGATTATCTCCCAAGGAAGGGAGCCTTGATGCGAAGTAACTGGATGCGCTCGGTGATCGTTGTCGCAAGTTTCATGATCCTCGTCAGCGCGTGTAGCTCGGATTCGTCATCATCGGATGTCGACACGAACGCCATCTATGAGGTGGTCTATCAGATTGTTGCTCCAGACATGACGAGCACAGAGATTACGTATACGCACAACGGGGGCAACGACATCTTCCGCGGAGTGGTCGATCTGCCGTTCAAGGAGACCTTCCAGATGAATCTCGGCGATATCATTGATCTCGGTGCAAAAACCGATGGCAGCACTGCCACATGTCGCATCCTGATCGACGGTGTCAAATACCGCGAGAGCACCGAGACAAACGGCAACTTCCCCGTCTGTCAGGGCATAGTGGAACCTGCTGAGTAGCCGGTCGTCCTCGAGCCCGGTCACTCGTCGGACCGACCGCTGCTCTTCTCATCTCATCTTCATTCGGTACGCTAATTGTTCGATATCGGCGGCGCCTGCTGACCTCTTCGCAGACTGAACAGGGCATGGTCAGCGTCCGTAGTGTGTCTGGGCCAGGTCCCATGCCGCTTGACCGATCTGAGCACCCATGATCCGCCCTTCGAAGTCGTCCGCACGGACATGGATACCGCCATACAGCCGTGAGATCCCTGCCTGATCTGAGGCGTCCTGGTAGGTCGCCCACTGGAGAGTCACTGGCTTTGTCGGACCCGCCTCGAACTTCAGCCAGTCAGCCTCTATCTCCCACTCGCCCAGTCCACCTGGAAAGAACTTGCTCCCGGTAATCCCAGTTAGCACTTCGGCGGACGCCCGACTGAAAGCGCTGTGCCCAGACACATAGGCCGCGAACGACGGTGTCACAAACGTCGGCGATTGATAGGGCACCCAGTCGACCGCTCTGATCCAGTCGACGCCTCCGATCTCGTTCTCAGGATCGGACGGATTTCCTACATACGCGAACACTGCAATCTCGCCGACATAGTCCTCCAGATGTGCATGTCTCTCCCCAGAAGCTGACGAGGAATCGGTGACAACCTCAACAAGACCATCCTTCAACGGCAAGCCATCGGGATGGAACGCCTCTCCATTGGGATCACTTGATTGGCCCAGTCCTCCCATCCAGCGGATCATCGAGATGGGCCTGACATAGTCGTAGTAGCCCTTCGACCCCCAGGCCGCGATCGCAGCGTCATGGTTCGCTCCATTGAGAGCCAGATAGAGCTTTACATCCCACTCGAGCCTGTCTACCGGCTCGCCTTCGCCGCCGATGCGCGGTTCAGCATCGAGTGAATCGGATATCTCATTCGCAAGTGTGTTCCAGTGGCCCGGCGGCGTTTCCGAGTCCGGGCCATCGGCCCAAAACTCCGCAAGCACTCGAGAGAAGTCGGCATTGTTCACCATCATCGGCTCGTATGGCTCTCCTGTGACCGGGTTGACCGGGTAACCGGTCCCATCCTGGGTTCCTATCGGATTGTTGCCAATGCTCGCTGGGGAGATATCCACCAGCGGCGCATCGGCAGGATCCAACAGGCTGCTGAACGCAATGACCTCGACGGCGCCATCCTTGAATCGCTGATCCGTCGTCGGATCGCCCAGATGCGGTGGTATGCCTGGGTCATTCGGTAGTCCGGTCGAAGGCGCTGCCGGCAGAGCAAAACCCGTGACGAATCCCCAGTGGGGATCGATGAACTCCTGGACGCCGCTGTCCAGCAGGATCCCGTTCTGTGAGACCATGTCGTCGATCGCAAGAGGCTGCCACCGATTCGGATCAACCATCGTCGTACCAGACAGCTTCACGATGAGTGGTGGATTCACCGCCTCGTAGTCGGCCTCGTAGCCACCAGCTTCATTGGATCCGTCAACCAACCCTGCTTCAAGAATCGCTTCTGCGATTCGGTTCCCGAGCGCTGCTGGCTCGTCGCCAACGGTCTCGGTCATATCGATTGGGTAACAAAGCTCAGACATCAATGTATCCAGGGCAGGAATTGTCTCAATGACTCCAACTGAGTCGATGTACCGTGCTTCAAGAACTCGATACGCTGCGTAGCTGATCGCTTCATCCCTGGCGGCTTCAATGTCCGAAGCAGAGTGCTTCTCAGAGAGAAACACCGCAACGGCATCATCGTCATATGCCGCCCAGGCGTCGAACATCGCTGCTGACATGTGGTACAGATTTCGAGCGTGCACGGTAGGAGCAGGGAGATCGTTTCGGATCGCGTCGAGAGCGACTTCGTTCCATTGCCTCGCAACAGACCACTCAGAATTCGCCCCACCGAGACAGCCATCGTCCGATGAGACCGTCAATGAACATCCAGAGATGACGAGAGTGGCAATTGCCAACCACGGGAGTACCAAGCTGACGGGAGAACGACGAAGTCTTGAGGTCAGGGGCGACACATGTTCACGATACCGCCGAGCAGATGTCCAGCATCGTTTGTCACGGAACCGAGCACATCGTTTCGTGGGCGGGTCAGTCGACCTGTGTCGGAGCCAGGCCGCGTCGGATTGCGACGCGGTTGACGACGAAGGCAACACCTCTACCTACTATCCATCCGTCGAGAACGTCGCCCGGAAAATGCACACCGGTATATACACGGGAGAAACCGACCATCGCTGCCAACGCGTTGATCGGGAGCCAGAGCTTTGGATACGCCCTTCCCACAACACCGGAGAACGCTGCCGCTGACGCCGTGTGGCCGGAGGGAAACGAGTACGAGTCAGGTTTCGCAAGCCTGCGCTCCTCGGGCACCTCATCGGTTGGCCTCTTCCTACGCACAGCGCTCTTGAGGGGAATGTTGACCACGAACGAATTCGCCCCGATGGCGACCATTCCCTCAATCGCCGTTCTTCGTCCTTTGGCACCGCCGAAGATCGCGAGCAGCGCAGCGATTCCCATCCAGAGTCGAGACTTTGTTGCCACAACCGACAGCTCTGGCATCGTTCCATCAAGCAGTGGAGAGTGCCAGGAAGCAACCGCGTCGAATACTCGTTCGTCGACCTCCCGCATGGGCTTGAACGTCGTAGTGAGATTGTCCCTGGTCACCCCCATCTAGGATTCAGACCCGCTGAGGTATTCAAGAGTCTCCTCACCCATCTCAGCCGACTCCTGAAGTTCCTGCTCCACGAGTTCTGTTGGCAGCACGACACGCAGTACGGCGTGGTCGATATGGATGTCGACAGGAGCCTTGACTTTGTGAAGGGATCCGTCGATGCGATCCCTTGGAATCGACGAACTCAAGGCCCAGATCCGTCAGGTGGTGTTCTTTGACACTCCCGATCTTGCTCTGCACCGAGCCGGTCGGGTGGTCAGGGCAAGACGGATTCAGGGTGGAGGAGGAGATAAGGTCGAGAAGCTGCGACGGTAACTCCTTCGGAACTGTCACCAGAAATTCGCCAATCGAAGCATCTCGGCATAGAAACGGACGTCATGCCATGACAACCAGTATTCCACTTCCTCGTGCCAACTTCACTGGATCCTTCCACAAGATGCACGTATAGAGTTTCATCGTGGAGTACCTCATTCGTTCGCTGCTTTGTGACGCCACACCGATCACATGCAGTAGCGCCTCATGATCGTGTCGTGCGGTGACGCGATCATCGACATGATGCCGGGTCCGGTACCTGGCGGATCGAATATGAATGTCGCTGTTGCAGCTGCGCGTCTCGGGGCACCCACAGCTTTTCTGGGGCGCGTCTCGTTCGACCCGTTCGGTGAGCTACTCATGGAGCACATGGAGGAATCAGGGGTGAACACCACACTTGTGGAGAGAGGACCTGAGCCGACGGCAAGGGCCGTAGTGTCACTCCATCCGTCACCGTCCTTCCAGTTCGAAGCCGATGGCACCGCGGAGGCAAACCTGACGATCGCCGATCTCTCTCCTATTGGGCAAGGACCGCACATTGTTCATGGCGGGACCTTTGGCATGTACCGCGGCCAGACAGCCGCCACGCTGGCGGAGCTCATTGAGACGAATCCAGGACTCATCAGTCTCGATCCGAATGTGCGGCCTTCGATCGTCGATGATCGAGCCGAATGGGATTCCTGGCACCAGAGGTGGCTTGACCAGACATCTCTCTATCGATGCTCGGACGAAGATGCGGAATGGATAGCTCCGAACCGGACGATCGACTCCTTCGCCGCCGAGCTCCTCGCTCGCGGCATCGAGACGGTGATCGTCACTCGAGGTGGACAGGGCTGTGACGTGTTCACATCGGCGTGGTCTGAACACCGAAACGGTGTTCAGGTCGACGTGGTGGACACCGTCGGCGCTGGTGACACATTCACTGGCGCGGTCCTCTCCGGTCTTCATGAGCTTGGTGCTACCAGTCGTTCCTCGTTGAGTTCATTGGACAAAGCATCGCTCCTCGGGGTGATGGACAATGCGCTCCTTGCCTCAGCGTTTGTGTGCGGCCGCACCGGCGCCAATCCGCCATGGAGATCTGAGCTCAGAGATTGGCCCAATAGGTTTGAAGGGGCACGTGCACGCTAGACTTCTGACTGGAACCGGTTCAACCTGGTTCGACGAAGACCATCGACCGATGGAGGAGATAATGAAGAAAGTCAGATGGCTATTGCTGATTCTCGTGTTCGCACTTGTTGCTGCCGCATGTAGCAGCGACAGCGACGACACGGACACAACTGTTGCGAGCGGCGGTACCGAAACAACTGTTGCGAGCGACGGTGGGAACGAGTACACCGATGTCGACGTGGCAGGCACCGAGGTGTCGGTATTTGCGGCTCCGACCGGCGATGAGGGCGCGTCGATCGCGGCAACCTGGGATGTCTACAACGAGGCGACGGGTGGAACGGTCACCTATGAGGGCTCGGACGACTTCGAAGCACAGCTGCGAATTCGCGTCGACGGCGGCAACCCGCCTGACATAGCCTCTACTCCTCAGCCGGGCTCGATCTGCACCTTTGCAGACGCCGGCGAAATCATCGCACTCGAGGATATGGGCCTTGATATCGCCGCGCTCGAAGCAGCACATGGTTCCTATTTCATGAATCTTGGCGTGTGCGCCGACGGCAAGCACTACTCGATTCCGACCAACGCCAACTACAAGAGCATCGTCTGGTACAACAAGCCTGCGTTTGAGACTGCCGGTTATGCGATTCCTGAGACCTGGGATGAACTCGTTGCGTTGTCGTCACAGGCCGTGGCCGACGGTTCAACACCGTGGTGCATCGGTCTCGGAAGTGATGCGGCCACAGGATGGCCGGGCACAGACTGGATCGAAGACATCATGGTCCGTACCGGAGGCGCTGACGTCTACAACCAGTGGGTCAACCACGAGATCCCATTCACGGATCCGGCGGTTCAGCTCGCATTTGATACGTTCGGCGAGATCATGTTCGGTGAGGGCTTCGTGCTCGGCGGAGCGGATGGCGTTGCTGCCATCGATTTCCGTGATGCACCGAATCCGATGTTCAATGATCCACCATCGTGCTTGATGCATCGTCAGGCATCGTTCATCTCGAACTTCTTCCCAGAGGGTGTCGTTCTTGGCGAGGATGCTGCGTTCTTCAACTTCCCATCCATCGATTCCAGCCTGCCACAGGCTGCAATGGGCGGCGGTGAACTCGCAATGGTATTCAACAACCGTCCTGAGGTTGTGGCAGCGTTCGTGGCCTACTCAGAGGTTCCGCTGCAGTGCATCAACGCATCGGGTGCCGGAGTCCCTGGGATCGAGAGGATCTCAGCGAATGCGAACACACCGAACACCTGCTACACGACGGATACCGTCAAACTGCAGGCTGGGGCTGTAGCGGCTGCCCTCGCGGGTAACGGATTCGTCTTCGATGCATCCGACCTGATGCCGCCCGAAATTGGTCAGGGAGCATTCTGGACCGGCATGGTCGACTGGACCCGTGGCACGTCCACGGCGGATACGCTCGAGATGATCGAGACGAGTTGGCCATAATCTTGGGATTCAACTGAACCGATCCACGAGACGAGAGAGCGGCCCGAATTGGGCCGCTCTCTCGCGTTCGTCTACAGTGGTGGGAGCGGATGGGACGGAGATAGATGCCAGATACCCAGGACAAGGATCTCAGGGTCGACGAACAAGTGCTCTCTCCCGCTGGGCCCGAGGAGCCTGACTCCAACTTCATCACCCAGGTGCTCCGAGTCGTCGTGTCGCTTGCGGTCCCTGTCGTAGCGATCGTACTCCTGTGGTGGTCAGGCACCGTGCTGCTGAACGAGGACGCAAACCGCCTCCTGGTCGTGTTCGTCGCACTCATCATCGGAGTCCTTGGCGTCTTTGCCATGTACTACGCGATGGATTGGCTAGTAAACCGCCTCCCTGAGCGTTACCGGGACCATGTCCTGCCGTTCGTCTTCGTCGGGCCGGCACTTGTCGTTCTATCCGTCTTCCTCGTCTACCCGACAATCGTGACCTTCAAGCTCAGCTTCCAGGATCGCAACGGCGAGAATTTCGTCGGCTTCGACAATTACGTAGATGTATTCACCGATCCGGGCACGCTCGAGGCCCTGCGCAACTCCTTCCTTTGGGTGATCATCGTTCCTGCGCTCGCCGTGGGTATAGGTCTCGCGTTTGCTGTGCTCTCGGACAAGCTCGGGAGCAAGGGGGAAGCGTTTTCGAAGTCGTTCATCTTCATGCCGATGGCGATCTCGTTCGTTGGCGCATCGATCGTGTGGCGGTTTGTATACAACTTCCGCCCAGAGGGGTTTGGCGAGCAGATCGGCATCCTCAACGGGTTCTGGACGGCAATCGGAAACGAACCCATTGCATGGTTGCTACAGGAACCATGGAACAACTTCTTTCTCATGGTCATCCTCGTGTGGCTTCAGGTTGGTTTCGCCATGGTGATCTTGTCTGCTGGCATCAAAGGTGTTCCCAACGAGATCATCGAGGCCGCCCGTATCGACGGCGCCAACGAATTCAAGGTGTTCTGGCGGATCATCATCCCATCGATCTCATCGACGCTTGTTGTGGTTCTCACCACGATCGTTATCACCGTTTGGAAGGTCTTCGATATCGTCTTCGTGATGACGTCAGGAGAGTTTGGCACCTCCGTTGTAGCCGAACGAATGGTGACAGAATTCTTCACGTTCGGCAACGATGGCAAGGGTGCTGCGCTCGCTGTCATCCTGTTGGTCGCGATTATTCCGCTCATGTTCCTCAATGTGAGCCGCTTCAAGGCCCAGGAGGCCCAACGATGACCACCGCCGCCGAAACAGGCGCCCACGTCAGCAGCAGTCAAGAAGAACCTGGATTCTGGGCGCGCGTCTTCCACCTCTGGCCTGTCAAGCTGGTCATCCTGATCATCGTGATTGTGTGGATCATCCCCACACTCGGCGTACTGATCAGCTCATTCCGCACGCCCGACGCTGTCAACACCAGCGGCTGGTGGACAGTGTTCTCCAATCTGGGGTCAAACGAATGGACGCTTGCCAACTACTCCAACGTCCTGACGTCCGAAGGATTCGGGAATTCCTTCTTGAACAGCCTGTCTGTCACGATCCCTGCCACCGTCATGCCGATAACGATCGCCGCCTTTGCGGCATACGGTTTCGCGTGGATGAAGTTCCCAGGCCGGCAATGGCTCTTCGTCGGCGTTGTCGCGCTGCTGGTCATCCCCCTCCAGATGGCACTGATTCCGTTGCTGCGTCTCTACACGACGGTGAACCTGAACGGTACGTTCCCTGCTGTTTGGCTTGCACATACCGGATTCGGGCTACCTCTGGCCATCTACCTGTTGCGCAACTACATAGGATCACTTCCCTCCTCAATGATGGAGTCCGCTGAAATCGACGGTGCATCACACTTTCAGACGTTCACCAAGCTCGTTGTGCCACTCTCGGTTCCGGTTCTGGCGTCATTTGCAATCTTCCAGTTTCTTTGGGTGTGGAACGACCTCCTCATCGCTCTCGTATTCCTTGGAGGCGAACCGGACGTGCGCGTGATCACCCTGGCTCTGAACAACCTCAATGGTTCGAGAGGCCAGGCGTGGCATCTCTTGACTGCCGGCGCCTTCATCACGATGGCACTGCCTCTCGTGGTATTCCTTTCGCTGCAGCGCTACTTCGTCCGTGGCCTGACGGCTGGATCCGTCAAGGGCTGAGTAGGCCCATTTCATGGTTGCCGAAGCATGACAGTGGCGGAGCACGATGAGAGCTACAAGCGGTCCTGGCTCGCGATTGCCGTCAGCACGGTCGTACTGATGGTCA
Source organism: Actinomycetes bacterium (assembly GCA_023336875.1). Taxonomy (GTDB): domain Bacteria; phylum Actinomycetota; class Acidimicrobiia; order Spongiisociales; family UBA5794; genus B3-G11. Next base: position 2,930 of record JAMBLH010000177.1, on the reverse strand, counting down.
GCTATGGGTCGCTGCTTGTGGCAATCGTCTCAACTCGATCCGACACCCCGGAGGCCGCGACCCCTGCGTTTTCGGTCGGTTTTGCACTGGTCCCGTTCGTGTTTCTCACTCTGGCATTCGTCTCAGGACGACCGAACGCACCAGTTTCCGTGCTCAAGGCAATGGGCCTGTGGCTCCTGGTGGCTCTACCTCTCGGACTATTCAACCCCGTGTTCGGGCTCAGTGTTGGATTCGGAATCGGTGGAGCGATCACACTGAAGGAGCGCGAGACCGACCGCTTCATCGCACGCGCCGCCGCGGTGCTGCTCGCGTCGACGTACTCCGTACTGATGCTGTTTGTGATCCCGGGGTTGGGGCTACTCAGCGGCGGGTTGCTCCCGCTTGCGTCGCTCGGCATAGCCGACTATTACACGCTCCATAGGAGCAGGACCAAGCCGAACGGCTAGAGCACGACATCCTCAGTCGTGTTCGGCAGGAACGCCGAGCCGCAGATAGAAACCGTGGACCAGTCTGCGGGTGATCATCAGAGCGAGAACCAGAGCAACGACCTCTATGAAGTGGCCCAGCTCCACGTGGTCACCGAACACAAAGTTCACAACCTCAAGAATGAACAGTTTTCCGAGGAAGAGTATGGCAAACAACGACACCGTGCCCAGCACCCTGTATATCGCTCCCTCCTTCTGCTCGAAGAAGCTGTGGACATTGTGCTCGATTCCCATGACCAGGTCGAGAAGGATCTTCAGGAGGATCGCTGTAAGAATCGAGACGGTGAACGACTCGATTATGACCGCGGGGAGATACTCGACGAAGAGATTGAGAACGACAATGTAGATGAGCACGTCAGACGTCCACGAAACGAAGATGTCCTGTCTCTTCGAGATCGTGACTGTGCGAGTTGTATCGGAAGTGCTCATGAATCCTCGTGCTGTGGAGTGGGTCGACTGTCTCCGATGATATAGCGAGCACCCGAACCAGCCACACCAGCACGGTCAGAAGGATTGAAGATGGCACACGACTTGAGCGAGAGACAGCCGCAACCGATGCAGTCGCCGAGTTCGTCGCGAAGCGCGATCAGCTCATCGATACGAGCGTCGAGTTGCGATCTCCAACCTCGGGCGGTCGGCATGGCGATCGCTATAGCCGCATCGACAGTGTGGACTCTCATTGGCCCGTTCTTCGGAGTTGACGATCCTCTCGAGGGAATCCCGGAATCGCTCGTGTCCTTTGTCACGGAGATGGACCTCATCACGGTCACAATTGCTCTCGCTGCGGGTGTCGCAGCGATGGCAGTGTTCATCTCCGACAGAGCACGGGCCGCTGTTGGGGTCGGGGTGTCGATCACTACCATCCCGGCCGCCGCTTACGCAGGACTCGCCCTTGCAGACGGACAGTTCAGTGAGGCTGGCGATGCGTTGCTCGTATTGCTTGTCAACATCGTCGCCGTGATCGCCGCGGGTGTGGTCACCCGCCTCGTCCTTCGCACGCATCTCCAACATCGAGTCGAAAAGCTCCAGCAAGAAACGACCCTATCCGTCCGCCGTTGCCACGGCCGACGGATAGATTTGGGAACACGCACAACGACAATCAGCGGCCTGTGTAATGCGCTCGTCGACGTTGGTGCTCTGTTTGGCGAAAGTGCCCCTGCATTTACGGCGGATCTCTTACCCGATATCTGATGGGAAGTTTGGCAGGAGCTGGGCACCGGTACCCCAGGGACTCGCCCAGTATCGATGTCCGGTGAGATCACTTCAGCATTGACTGCCAGTCGATGGCGGCGTCAGCCCACCATGCCGGGTTCGGGTGTGGCTTGCCGTCGAGAGCGTACTCATTGTCTGACGGCCCGATGGTGGCCTGCTGCACCGGGTTGACCATGGCTTGACGAGCCACCACCGCACCGGGTGTGACGTTGAACACCGTGAGGTCCTGGCACAACGTGGCCGGTCCGGAGTATGTACTAGCCACATCCTCGAACACAGCGTCGATGTAGTCATCAACCACATGGCAGTGCCACATCGCGGCCATACGAGGCTGAACCATGTCGAAGACGATACCGGCCGCATTCGCGGGCGTGTGCGCCTCGTTGACCACGAATATCGCCTTCTCCAAGGGAAACGACATCAATTCGGCGAATATCTTGGGAGGCAGGAAGGTCTCGTGGATCAACAGGTCGCAACCCTGGGCTGCCTCAACCAGTGTCATGGTCGGCTTCGTATCACCTGAGAACACAACACTCTGACCGGCGTAGTCCACGCGATAACCAACAGCACCATTGAGGACATGAATCACAGGAAACGAGGTGATCGTGACCCCGCTTCGCTCGTAGATCACCTCGGTACGGTCAAAGGGTACCTCGTACGCAGTGGCGGGAGCACCACTCGTGGCGATGCTCCCTCTCATTGACTCGAGGTCCCACGCAAGAGCCTTCTCGATCAAGCCAACGAATGCGGCAAGCCCCATTGCGGGCTCGTCAGATCCTCCGCCCCACACCTCGACAGGGTCGAGACGGCCCGCCTTGACGTAGCTGCCCATCAATGTCACATAGTCAGCAATATGGTCAGCATGGAGGTGCGTGAGGAACACATTCTTGAGACTCGTCACAGGGACACGTAAACCGCTGAAGTTCGCCAGCGACCCCGCGCCGAGATCGAGCACGAATACGTCCAACTCAGGATTACCAACCTCGACCAATACAGAGCCTGCAGCCTGAGCCTTCGTGACCCAGGGAAGTCCGCTTCCAAGAATCGAGACCCGAATCTCGCCCTCGACAAGATCCTCTGACGCTGGTATGAGCACGTCGTCACGTTCGATTTCAGGCGAGCCCACGACGGCCTGTGTGGAGAGCGCTGACGTCCCTCCCAAATATGTCGGCACGAATCCTTGCATGGGCCTTCCTTCGTCGAGATGTCAGACAAGTGTCGCATCGGGAGAGG